>NZ_CAUQPH010000051.1:0-25846 GCF_963519925.1 uncultured Stenotrophomonas sp.
CGCATGGAGCGCGCCGCGCTGCCGGCCAGCGCCCGGTTCGGGCGTGCGCTGCTGTCGCGTGCGCTGACCGCGCTGCTGGTGCGCTTCCCGGTTTACCGGACGTATGCCACGCCAACCCGCTTCGACGAGCACGACCAGCGTCGCTGGGACGCGGTGCTGGACAGCGTGGAGCGCGAGGAACCGGCGGATACGGCACTGGCGGCGGGCTGGATTGCTGCCTGCTTCCGCGACGCCAGCGGCGATGCGCGCGCACGCGCCACGCTGCGGCGGCGCTTCCAGCAGCTCAGCGCGCCGCTCAACGCCAAGGCGGTAGAGGACCGCGCGTTCTACCGCTACGGCGTGCTGCTCTCGCGCAACGAGGTCGGCAGCCGTCCCGACCATTTCGCCCTGTCCACCCGTGCCCTGCACACGCGCACGCTGATGCGCGCCCACCACCACCCGCAGGCCATGCTGGCCACGGCCACCCATGACCACAAGCGCGGTGAAGACAGCCGTGCGCGGCTGGCGGTGCTGTCCGAGCAGCCGCAGTGGTGGGCCAGGCAGGTGCTCACCCTGGATCGTCGCGCCGCACGCGTCGGGTTGGCGCTGCCACCGCCGGCGCTGCGCCACATGCTGTGGCAGGCCCTGCTCGGCGCGTGGCCGACGCAGGGCCTGCAGGACCCGCGAAGCTTCACTGAAAGGGTCGTGCAGTGGCAGCTGAAAGCGCTGCGCGAAGCCGATCTGTTTTCGTCCTGGACCGACCCGGATACCGCCTTCGAAACCCGCACGCAGGCCTTCATCGAACAGCTGCTGCTGCACCCGGCCACGGCCTCGCTGCGCGGCGTCCTGCAGCAGGCGGCGGAGCATGTCGGCGCCGCCGGCGCCCGCAACGCGCTGGCCCAGCTCACGCTGCGGCTGACCGTGCCCGGCGTGCCCGACCTGTACCAGGGCACCGAGGGCTGGGACCTGTCGCTGGTGGACCCGGACAATCGCCGCGAGGTGGACTACGCGCAGCGCCGCGCCTGGCTCGACGATGCACGCCGCTGGCCGCAGCTGCTGGCGCAGTGGCAGGACGGCGCCGTCAAGGCGCGCCTGCTGCGTGACGTGCTGGCCCTGCGACGGGAACGACCCGCGCTGTTTGCCGAAGGAAGCTACCAGCCGCTGCATCCGGACCGCGACGTGCCGATGCTGGCCTTCCAGCGCGAGCGCGCCGGCCAGCGGCTGCTGGTGGCGGTGGCGCACCACACCGCGGCGCAGCCTGCCCGCCAGGGCGCCGCGCTGTCCGCTTCGCATTGGGGCGGGGCGTCACTGACGGTCCCGCCCGGGCGTTACCGCAACCTCCTGACCGGCGCCGCGCTGGTCAGTGATGGCACTCCCCTGCGCCTGCGGCAGCTGTTCGACGGCAGCCCGGTCGCGATTCATTCAACCTGCTGAGATATGACGATGGACGAGCAACAGAAAGCCGAACGCACCCGGGAACTGGCCCGGCAGATCTGGGAGGCGGAAGGCCGCCCGGAAGGACAATCGGCACGTCATTGGCAGATGGCCGAGCGGCTGGTCGCCGCCGAGATCGAAGCGCTCCTGCACGACCAGGAGGTACCGCGATGAGTACCGCCAACGGCGCAGGGCAGACGCGGGTCAGGGCAGGGCGACCGTACCCGCTGGGTGCCACCTGGGATGGGCTGGGCGTCAACTTCTCGCTGTACAGCCGGCACGCCACGCAGGTGGAGCTGTGCCTGTTCAACGAACGCGGGCGCGAGGTGGAGCGGATCCGCCTGCCCGAGTACACCGATGAGATCTGGCACGGCTACCTGCCGGACGCGCGGCCCGGCCAGCGCTATGGCTACCGCGTGCACGGACCGTACGCGCCGGAGGCCGGCCACCGTTTCAACCCCAACAAGCTGGTGATGGACCCGTACGCGAAACAGCTGGTCGGCCAGATCAAATGGGCACCGCACCTGTTCGGCTACACCCTGGGCCACAAGGACAAGGACCTGAGCTTCGACCGGCGCGACAGCGCGGCCTACGTGCCGCGCTGCGTGGTGGTCGACCCGGCGTTCACCTGGGGCGCCGACCGCAGCCCGGCCACGCCGTGGGACCGGACGGTCATCTACGAAGCGCACCTGCGCGGGTTGTCGATGCAGCACCCGGCCGTGCCCGAGGCCATGCGCGGCACGTTCTCGGCGCTGCGCTCCGACGCGCTGTCCGACCACCTGCGACAGCTGGGCGTGACCGCGCTGGAACTGCTGCCGGTGCATGCGCACGTGGACGACCAGTACCTGGTCGAGCGCGGGCTGAAGAACTACTGGGGCTACAACACCCTCGGCTTCTTCGCACCGGACCCGTCGTTCCTCTCCACCAGCACCATCGCCGAGTTCAAGCAGATGGTGGCCAGCCTGCATGACGCCGGGCTGGAGTTGATCCTGGACGTGGTCTACAACCACACCGCCGAGGGCAACGAACTCGGTCCGACGCTGTCGTTCAAGGGCATCGACAACGCCAGCTACTACCGCCTGGCCGACGACCGTCGTTACTACATCAACGATACCGGCACCGGCAACACGTTCGACCTGACCAACGCCGGCGCACTGCGCATGGTGATGGATTCGCTGCGCTACTGGGTGCAGGACATGCACGTGGACGGCTTCCGCTTCGACCTGGCCACCATCCTCGGGCGCGAACGCGCCGGCTTCGATCCGTCCGGCAGCTTCCTCGACGCGGTGCGCCAGGACCCGGTGCTGAGCCAGGTCAAGCTGATCGCCGAACCCTGGGACATCGGGCCCGGCGGGTACCAGCTCGGCAACTTCGCGCCGGGCTGGGCCGAGTGGAACGACCGCTTCCGCGACAACCTGCGCGCGTTCTGGAAGGGCGACGAAGGCCAGCTCTCCGAGTTCGCCACGCGCCTGATGGGCTCGGCGGACCTGTTCGACCACAACGGTCGCCGGCCGTCAGCGTCGGTCAATTTCGTGACCGCGCACGATGGCTTCACCCTGCACGACCTGGTGAGCTACAACGACAAGCACAACCTCGACAATGGCGAGGAAGGTCGCGACGGCACCGACCACAATATTTCCTGGAACCATGGCGCGGAGGGGGCGACCGACGACCCCGGCATCCTGGCGCTGCGTCGCCGGCAGATGCGCAACCTGCTGGCCAGCCTGCTGCTCGCGCAGGGCACGCCGATGCTGCTGGCAGGGGACGAGTTCGGTCGCACCCAGAACGGCAACAACAACGCGTACTGCCAGGACAACCCGATCAACTGGATCGACTGGGAGCGCGCGGCGAGCGAAGAAGGCCAGCAGCAGTCGCTGTTCGTACGGCGGCTGCTGGCGCTGCGCCGACGCTACCCGCAGCTGCGTCGCAGCCGCTTCCTCGACGCCCGCGACGGCCACGGCACCGACGCCGCGCACTGGATCCGCCCGGACGGCCAGCCGATGCAGGAAGGCGACTGGCACGCACCGCAGCAGCGGGCCTTGATGTTGCAGCTGCCGGCGATGCCCGCCGACGGCGACGGCAACGGCAACGGGGTGGAGGGCATCCAGCTGTTGCTGCTGGTCAATGCTGCCGCGGAGCCACAGGCCTTCGTGCCGCCGCCGCTGGACAACACGCCATGGCGGTTGTTGATCACCTCGGTCGACGACGCGCCGGTGCAGGCCGACGAGCACGGACACTGGCACCTGCCGGACCGCGCCATCGCGTTGTTGGCCAGCCGGGGCAGCAGCGCGCACTGACCGCGTTGCACCACCAGTAGAAGTACTGAGGCCCGCGCTGCGCCGCAGCGCGCATGATGGGAATGAACGGGGGCGGCCGCTTGTCGGTGCGCCCTGCGTTCAGACAACAGACTTCCCAACGCCAGGGTGGCGCCATGCAGTGCCTGCGGTGCGCGCGACGCTGTCTCCCGGCTGCAGGGGTGCTGCTGCCCGCCCTGTTGCTCGCCGGCTGCGTGCAGGGGCCGGCGTATGTACGACCCACGGTGCAGGTACCGTCGCACTATCGTTTTGCTTCCACGCCACTCCGACCGGATCCGGTCGCAACGCTGGCGGAGGTGCCGCGCTGGTGGCGCCACTTTGGTGATGCGCAGCTCGACGCGCTGGTCGACGAGGCATTGCGCGCCAACCATGATCTCGGCATCGCCACGGCGCGGGTGGACGAGTTCGCCGCGCGGGCCGCAGCCGTCCGCGCCGAAGCGCTTCCGGTGCTCGGCTATGGCGTGGCTGCCGGGCGCCAGCGCACCCCGGGCGTCGGCGCCGGTGGCACTTACGCAGGCCTGCTGTCGGCCAGCTGGGAGCTCGATCTCTGGGGGCGCCTGCGACGCGAGCGCGAGGCCGCACGTGCCGAGCTGATGGCCACCGAGGAGGCGCGACGTGGCGTCGCGTTGACCCTGGTGGCGGCAGTGGTGACCGGCTACATCACGCTGCTGGACCTCGACCGCCAGTTGGAGATAGCACGCGCAACGCTGGCAGGCCGAGGCCAGAATGTAGCGGTGTTCCAGCAGCGGCTGGACGGCGGGGCGTTGTCGGAACTGGAAATGCTGCAGGTGACCGCCGAATACGAAAGCGCGGCGGCGGCCATTCCAGAGCTGGAGCAGGCACTGGCCACGCAGGAGCACGCGCTGTCGGTGCTGGTTGGCCGCAACCCCGGCGCCATCGCACGTGCGGGCACGCTGCAGGCCCTGCATGCGCCGTCCGTTCCGCCCGGGCTTCCCTCCGACCTGCTGGCGCGGCGCCCGGACATCCTGCAGTCCGAACAGGCCCTCGTGGCGGCCAACGCGCGCGTCGGCGTGGCCCGCACGCTCTACTTTCCGCGCCTGTCGTTGAGCGGGGACGCCGGCTCGGCCAGCGCTGAGCTGGACCGGTTGTTCACCGGGCCGGCGCGGACGTGGTCGTTTGCCGGGCAGCTGTTGGGGCCAATATTCGCCGGTGGCAGCATCGCCGCCGCCAACCAGCAGGCTGAGGCACGCAACCAGCAGGCCGTGCTGGCCTACCAGAGTGCGATCCAGGATGCGTTCCGTGACGTGGATGACGCCCTGGTGGCCATCCAGTCGAACACTACGCTGGTGGCGTCGCTGGAGCGGCGCGTGGCAGCGCTGCGGCGTGCGGTCGGCCTGGCGGTGGAACGCTACGACAACGGTTACTCGGACCACCTGGAAGTACTGGATACCGAACGTGGCCTGTTCTCGGCCGAACTGGCGTTGAGCAGCGCACGGGGCAACCGCTATCGGGCACTGGTCGCGCTTTACCAGGCGCTGGGTGGCGACTGGGCCACGGAGGCCGCGCAATGACCCCGCCTCCCACCCAGGAACCGTCGATGCAGACCGCAGCCCCGCCAGCCGAGGCGACGGCCCCCGCAGCCGCAGGACCGGCACCCGTGCGCCGGATCGTTCGCCTCACGCTGGCGGCGCTGTTGCTGGTGTTCGTGTACCACCTCATCGCCGACCGCTTCACCCCGTACACCTCGCAGGCGACAGTGCAGACCTTCCTTGTCCAGATCGCGCCGGAAGTAAGCGGCCCGGTGGTCGCCGTGGACGTACGTGACAACCAGCCGGTGAAGGCCGGGCAGCCGCTGTTCCGGATTGACCCACGGCCCTTCGACATCGCGCTGCGCGCGGCGCAGGCCAGCCTGGCAGTGGCGCAGCAGGGCGTGGATTCGAGCGCGGCCGACGTGCGGGTGGCTGCCGCGCAGCTGCAGCGGCAGCAGGTGGAGCTTGCCACCAGCCAGCAGTTGGGAAAGATCGTGCTGGACCTGTCGGCAAAACGCGCCTTGTCGGAGACCTCGGCGATTCGTGCGCGGAGCGACATCGCCCGGACCCGTGCCGAGATCGAGCGCGCCCGTGCCGAGTCCGAGCGTGCCCGGATCCGGCTGGGCGATGGCGCGGCCGGGCATCCGCAGGTGCTGCAGGCGCTGACGGGAGTGGAACAGGCCACCCTCGAACTCCGCCACACCACCGTGCTGGCCCCCGGTGCCGGCGCGATCACCAACCTGCGGCTGGCCCCGGGGCAATTCGTCAGCCGCGGCCAGCCGGTACTCGGTTTCATGGCCGACGGTCCACGCTGGGTGACCGCTGCGATGCGCGAGAACCAGCTGGGCCGGATCCGTCCCGGTGCCCGCGCGTACGTGACCTTTGACGACCAGCCGGGCGACGTGTTCCCCGCGCGCGTGCACAGCGTCGGCTGGGGCATTGCCAACGGCGGGGAATCACCCACCGGCCAGCTGCCGACGGTCGACGCGCCGACCGGCTGGCTGCGCGAACCGCAGCGCTTCCCGGTCCGCATCGCGCTGGACGGTGCGGCCGGCAATGCAGCCGCGTTGTCGCCGGGGCGCAGTGGCGCGCAGGCCAGCGTGGTGGTGCTGACCGCGGACCGCTCGCTGCTCAATCCGTTGGCCCGGGCATGGATCTGGGTGGTCGCGCAGCTGAGCTACCTGCAATGAACGCGCCGCCCCCCGGCATGGAGCGCGCAGCAACGCATCCGGTGCTGCGCTTCGCGGTCGCGGTGACGGCGGCATTCGTGATCGGTGAGGTGCTGGGCTGGTGGCCCAGCTTCCTCGCCGCCGTGCTGGCAGCGGTACTGTTGGCGAGCCTGCCGGTACGACCGACGCTGCGCATGGCGGTTGGGCTGGTCGCGGTGATGGCGGTCGTTGCGTGGCTGCCGTACCTGCTGGCGTCGTTGCTGCGCGGGGTGCCGGTGGTGCTGTTCGGGCTCGCCGCGCTGGGCATGTTGCTGGGGTTCCATGCACTGCTGCAAGGGCGTCCCAAGCTGCCGGCGATGCTGCTGCTGATCTGCCTGGCGGTGATACCGGTGGTGGTGCTGACCGCACCGGCGCAGGCGGCCGCGTTGCCGTGGGCCCTGGTCCGCGGCATGGGACTGGCGCTGGCGCTGATCCTGGTGACCTTCGCGGCATGGCCTGCGATGCCACCACCGCGCGCCACGCCTGCACACGCGCCGCTGGGCGCTACCCCCTGGCTCTTCGCGCTGCTGGCCACGGGGGTGATGCTGCCGATCCTGCTGGTGTACCTGCTGTTCGGTCTGGTGGATGCGTTGCCGGTGATCGTCACCACGGTGATGCTGGTGATCCATTTCGACCCAGGGCAGAGCGCGCGTCACGCGCTCGCCCTGATCCTGGGAAATCTTGCCGGTGGCCTGCTCGGCTGGTGCATGCACCTGGCGCTGCTGACCACACCGACCCTGCCGTTCCTGGCGCTGCTGCTGTTCCTGGTATCGATCGGATTCGCCCAGCGCATCGCGGTCGGCGGCGCGGTCGGTGCGGTGGCGCTGGTCGCCTGCAACGCGGCGTTGATCATCTTCGGCACCGCGCTCGCGACCGGGCCGGCGTCGGTGATGGTGTGGCTGACCCGGCTGACCCAGTTCGCGCTGGCCGGTGCATTCGCCCTCGGCATGATGCACCTGCTCTGGCAGCGCTTTGCCACCGTCGCCGCACGCCCGGCGGCGTTACCTTCGCCTTCAAGCCATGCGCCCTGAGCGCCAGGAGACCTGCCATGACCACGCTTCGTTCCGCAGACGCACCCGAACTGAATCCGACGGCCAACGATCCGCGACAGAAGAAGCGACTGGTGCTCGGCGTCGCGGTCTGGGTCGTCGGCTGGATCCTCGGGCTTGGCCTGATGCCGGTGGTGGAAGCCTCGTCGCTGTCCGAAGGCCTGAAGACCACGCTCAACGGCGTGCTGCTGCTCGGCTTCCCCAAGCTGTTCCTGGTGCTGGCGGTGGCGATCATGGGCAAGCCGGGCTTCGCCTACCTGAAGTCGCTGATCGGCGCGCGGCTGCGTCGGTTCGCGCCGCCTGCTTCGGTCAGTCCGCTGCGTTACCGGATCGGGCTGATCCTGTTCATTGCGGTCATCGTGCTGAGCTCGATAGGTCCATACGTGGCGCCGGAATCGGGCTCGCTGCGCATGCAGCACCCGCACCTGATGGCGATGAGCGGCGACCTGCTGCTGATCGTCAGTCTGTTCATCCTGGGCGGCGACTTCTGGGACAAGCTGCGCGCCCTGTTCGTGCGCGACGCCAAGGCGGTGTTCCCGCCGGCGTGATCTGCACGGAAAAGTTCAGGGCTCGTCGGCGGGCGACATCCCGGGCGGGCGCGACAGCCACACCGGGCCTTCGCGGGCCCGGTCGTAGCCGACCTGGTAGAGCACGGTCATGCGCGCCGGATCGAAGCTGGCGGCGTCGGCCAGCGCAAGCCGGGAATCGATGGTGACCCAGGCAAAGCGCGCACCGTCGCGCCGGGCGTAGGCGTACTCGCGGAACAGGTCGCCGATCATCCCGGCGCGGCCGGCGACGTCGATGGAACGGAAGGCAATGCCGCGCAGCGAGCGCTCGGCCGGGTCCGATGCCGCGGCCAGCTGTCCGTTGTGGATCATGAAAGCGTCGTAGGTGGCGGGTGCGCGCGACAGCCGGTTGTAGAGGCGCTGCGGATCGATGATGCCAGCGTGCAGGAAAATGTTGGCGGCGACGAAACCGTCCACGTGCATTTCGTCGTAGCGCTTGCCGAGCACGTCCACCTCGATCAGTACCGGCGGGAAGGCGATCGGGATCGATGCGGAGGCCAGCATCACCCGCCGGAACAGCGCCAGCGCCTCCGGCGATCCGCGCGTGGCGATCAGGCCCATGTTCCAGACCACGAACTGGCGCGAATCCAGGTCCGCCGTGCCCATGTAAAGACGACGCCCGGCGCGGTGTTCGGCGGCGATCCTGGCCAGCAGCGGCGCATCGATGGCGCGTGCGATCAGTGCCTCCAGCGGCGCGGTGTTGGCCAGCGCATCGCGGCGCAGCAGCGCCATCAGCGGGTTCCCGGCCGCGAACACGTCGGCGTCGGAGGTTGTGGTGTAGAAGCGCCGCAACGCGTCGTCATGGTCCGGTCCAAGGAACGCGTAGGGCGCCATCAGGGCGCCTGTCGAGACCCCGGTGACGATCTTGAAGGTGGGGCGGCTGCCGGTGGCGGTCCACCCGTTGAGGAAGCCCGCGCCGAAGGCACCGTTGGCGCCGCCGCCGGACAATGCCAGGTGCGGGTAATGGATGCGGCCGTCGGCCGCGACGGGAAACTGCTCGGGGCGCTCGTCGCGGATGGACTGCTCGAAATCCTCCTCCATGTCGCGGTTCGGGCGTCCGGCCCAGGCGCGTACATCCGGCATGCCGGGCACCACGGCCCAGGCGATCTGGTCGGCGGGTACCGGGGTGCGGGGCAGGGTGGCGCAGCCGCCCAGCAGCAGGCACACCACCAGGACAGCGGCGTACCCAGGAGCGCAGCGGCAGGCGGAGCTCGTATCCACGCCTCAAGCGTGGCAGCAACGGGTGAGCCGAACCACAGTATTTCCCGCAGCGTAGAGCCACGCCCTGCGTGGCTGCGTGACCGATGCAACGCGCGCAGCGACGCAGAGCGTCGCTCTACGCGGGCGTCGGGCGATCCCAGGTAGGTGGGGTGCCGAATCCCTCCAGCAGGAACGCCGTCACCTCGCGCACCTTGCGCGACCGCAGCTTGTTCTCAGGTGACAGCAGCTGGATGTAGGAGGTCTCGGTCGCGACCGAGCCTTCCCACGCCCCGAGCAGCGGTAGCAGTTGCTGCTTCGCAAAGCTTTCGCGGTGGTACAGCCAGCTGGGAAACAGCACCACGCCGTGCCCCTCGAGCGCGGCGGCGAGCAATACTTCGGCGTTGTTGCTGCACAGCGGGCCGCTCACGTTGATGCCTTCGAACGGTTCCGCAGCTGCCTCGCGGAAATACCAGCGCTGCCGGCCGAACTGTCCCTTGTAGAGCAGGCAGCGGTGGTCGAGCAGGTCCGCCGGTGTGTCGGGCGTGCCGTGCTCGGCCAGGTAGGCCGGGCTGGCTGCGACGATCTGCTGCTGCGCGGCGAGGGTCCTGCCGATCAGACCGGAATCGACCCGCGGCCCTATCCGGACCGTGATATCCACGCCTTCCTGCACCGGGTCGATGTAGGCATCGGTGAGCTGCAGCTCCACCTCCAGCGCCGGATGCGCCGCCTGCAGCTGGTTGACCAGTGGGGCGACGTGAAGCCGACCAAAGGCCTCCGGGGCATTGATCCGCAGGCGACCACTCAACGCGCCGTCGTCTCGGCCGAGGTCGTCCACTGCCGCATCCAGCAGTTCGATCGCTTCGCGGGCCTGCTGGTAAAAGCGTTCGCCTTCCTCGGTCAGCCGCACCGCACGGGTGCTGCGGTAGAACAGCTGCCGGCCCAGGTCCTTCTCCAGCGTGGCGATGAAGCGGGACACCGACGAGGCCGGCACCTGGAAATGCCGGGCGGTCGCGAGAAAGCTGCATGTGTTGGCCACCATCAGGAAATACCGCAGGGCCTTGAGCTGCATGGGAATGCTCCGGTAATGCTGTTTCAGCAATTGTGATTTGCCGTGTGGCGGGATTGTAGCTGTATCGGCATCTACCTACGATGGCCGCCTGCCCGCACTGGCGGGCCCCTCCCCAGGACTACCGCAATGACTTCCCTGTTCACCCCGTTCGACCTGGCCGGCACGCCCCTGCGCAACCGCGTGGTGATGGCGCCGCTGACCCGGGCCCGCGCGCCCAACGACATTGCCGACGAGCGCATCGCGCTCTATTACGCCCAGCGCGCCACCGCCGGGCTGATCGTCAGCGAGGGCACGCCCATCTCGCAGGAAGGGCAGGGCTACCTGTTCAACCCCGGCATCTTCCGCCCCGAACAGATCGAAGGCTGGCGGCTGGTGACCAATTCCGTGCATGCGGTCGGTGGCCGCATCGTCGCGCAGTTGTGGCACGTGGGCCGGGTGTCGCACCCGAGCATCCAGGCCGACGGCAGGCTGCCGGTCAGCGCCAGCTCGAAGCAGGCGGTGGGTGCGCAGGCGTTCGGCCTTGACGAGGCCGGCAACCCCGCCCTGGTCGCGCCGCCGGCACCGCGTCAGCTGGCCACCGATGAAATCGCCCGCATCGTCGGCGAGTTCGCCCAAGCGGCCGCCAATGCCATCGACGCCGGCTTCGATGGCGTGGAGATCCACGGCGCGAACGGCTACCTGCACGAGCAGTTCCTCAATCCGCTGGTGAATGACCGTACCGATGAATACTCGGCCGACAGCATGGACAACCGCCTGCGCTTCACCCTGGAGGTGATCGACGCGGTGGTGGCCCGGATCGGTGCCGCACGCACCGGTATCCGGCTGTCGCCGTACGGGCAGCTGTTCGACATGCCGCTGCACGACGAGATCGACAGCACCTACGCGGCGCTGAGCAGCGAGATCGGCAAGCGCGGCCTGGCGTTCGTGCACCTGATGGACCAGTCCGGCTTCAAGGTCGGCGAGGTGGTCGTCGAGGGTGGCGCCGAGAGCGGGTTCCAGGGGCTGCTGCGCACCATGCGCGGCAACCTGCCGAACACGGCACTGATCCTGGCCGGCGGCCTGGACCGTGCACGCGCAGAGCAGCTGGTCGACGCCGGCCTGATCGATCTGGCGGCCTTCGGCACGCCGTTCATCGCCAATCCGGACCTGGTGGCCCGCCTGCAGAACGGCTGGCCGTTGAACACCCCGGACCGCGCCACGTTCTACGGCGGCGGCGCGCAGGGTTACATCGATTATCCGAGCTACCAGGCCGCCTGATCGGCAAACGCATCGGTGGCGCGCACCAGCGCGTCCACCGTGGCCGGTTCGGTCGCGCTGTGGCCGGACAGCACCATTTCCAGCCGGGCCTCCGGCCAGGCCTGGGCCAGGTCCCACGCACTGCGCGGCGGGCAGATGATGTCGTACCGCCCCTGCACGATCACCCCGGACAGGTGGCGGATGCGGTGCACGTCGTGCAGCAGCTGGCCGTGTTCCAGGAAAGCGTGGTGGCGGAAGTAGTGCGCTTCGATCCGCGCCTTGGCCAGCGTATCCAGCGGGTCGGCGTGGGACACGGCATCGACCTCGTGCACCAGCGTGGCGGCAAAATCCTCCCACCCCAGCCACGCCTGCGCGGCGGCAATGCGGGTGGCGCTGTCGCCGCTGTCCAGCCGCTGCCAGTAGGCCTCGATCATGTTGCCGTGTTCCGCCGTCGGCAGATGCGCGGCGTAGCGCGCCCAGCGTTCGGGGAACAGCCAGCGTGCGCCGCCGTCGGCCTCGTTGAACCAGCGGTTTTCTTCGGCACGGCCCAGGTAGACCCCGCGCAGGATGAGCCCGGCGGCGCGCGCCGGGTGCGCCTGCGCGTAAGCCAACGCCAACGTGGAGCCCCACGAGCCACCGAATACCAGCCATCGTTCGATGCCAAGGCGTACGCGCACGGCTTCGATATCCGCCACCAGGTGTGGCGTGGTGTTGTCGCGCAGCTCGCCGAACGGCGTGGAACGACCGCTGCCGCGCTGGTCGATCAACACGATCCGGTAGCGGGCAGGATCGAAGAAGCGTCGATGGGTGGGGGACACGCCCGCACCGGGTCCACCGTGCAGGAAAACCACGGGCAGGCCGTCCGGCGTGCCGCATTCTTCCACGTGCAGGGTATGCAGGTCATCGACGGCGATCGCGTGTTCGCGATAGGGAGCCAACGGCGGGTAAAGCGTGCGCATGCGGAAGCCTTGGACGGAAACGGGCACAGGTTAACCCAGGCTTTCCTGGACGGGCGTGCTTCGTCCGTGCGCAGGCTCGCGCGTTATTCCTGGGCTACCGCGATCTCCACGTCACGGGCGGTGTCTCGCAGCAGTTCGACCGTGAAATCCGGGGAGCCGCGCTGGGCCTCGATCACCACGGCATCGCCGTCTTCGACGGCCACCCGATAGCGGTCGCCCAGACGCTCACCGATGGCGCTGCGGGCCGCATTGGCAATCGATACTTCGGAGTCGCCTTTGCTGACCGGAACGTCCACGTGCATCGGCGATTCTTCCTGCAGCCAGATGCGGAAGCTGATGACGCCGTTCGACTCGGCCGCGTCATGGATGGCCAAGCGCCAGCTGTTGGCCGGCTTTGGAAGCTCGTTGTCGGTGGCGCGCGGGCTGAACATCGGCGCGAACTGCGCCATGGCGGTTTGAGTGCCCGCGAACAGCAGGCACGCGGTGAGGGCGAAAGAGGCCTTGAGCAGGGCGGGGCAGGAAGGGCGGTTCATGTGGATGGCCAGGCAATAACGTTGGATTCGTAGCGCTGTTTCTACGCCCCTGCGGGTAATCTGGACGTCAATGAGCCCGTCGCCTCTCCATCACGCCCTTGTTCCGTTTGAACCCGCCACCCGCGCCTGGTTCGCCTCCGCGTTCCCTGCACCGACGCCGGTCCAGGCGGCTGCGTGGGCCGCCATCGGCCAACGCCAGCACACGCTGGTGATCGCGCCCACCGGTTCGGGCAAGACCCTGGCGGCGTTCCTTCACGCCATCGACCAGCTGTTCCGGCAACGCCTGCACGACACGTCGCCACGCCGCACACGCGTCCTTTACATTTCCCCGATCAAGGCACTGGGCGCCGACGTGCAGCGCAACCTGCAGCTGCCGCTGCAGGGCGTGAATGCGGAGCGCGAGCGGCGCGGCGATCCCCCGGTAACGCTGGGCGTGGCAGTGCGCACCGGCGACACGCCGACCGCCGAGCGCGCACGCATGGTCCGGCGCCCGCCCGACATCCTGATCACCACACCGGAATCGCTGTTCCTGATGCTGACCTCGAAGGCGCGCGACACGCTGCGCGAGGTCGACACCGTGATCGTGGATGAGATCCACGCGGTGGCGGGCAGCAAGCGTGGCACGCACCTTGCGCTCAGCCTGGAACGGCTGGACGCGCTGCTGCAGGTACCGGCGCAGCGCATTGGCCTGTCCGCCACGGTGCGCCCGGCGGAGCGGGTGGCGGCGTTCCTGGGCGGCGACCGGCCGGTGACCGTGGTCGACCCGGACAGTCCGCGCCAGCTGGAGGTGCGTATCGTGGTGCCGGTGGAGGACATGGCCGACCTGCCGGCGCAGGCGGGGCCAGCGGGTGCGCGCGAGATGGGCGGGCAGGCCGGTTCGATCTGGCCGCATGTGGAAGCCAGCATCCTCGACCAGGTCCTGCAGCGCCGTTCCACCATTGTGTTCGCCAACTCGCGCGGGGTCGCCGAAAAACTCACCGCGCGGCTCAACGAGCTGTACGCCGAACGCACGGCTCGCGAGGCCGGGCAGGCGCTGCCGACGCCGGTGCCGGAACACTACGGCTCGTTCACCGGCAGCACCGTATCGCGTGTGCTGGACAGTCCGGCGCTGATCGCACGCTCGCACCATGGATCGGTGTCCAAGGAACAACGCCGCGATATCGAGCAGTCGCTCAAGGACGGCAGCCTGCGCTGCGTGGTGGCCACCTCCAGCCTCGAGCTGGGCATCGACATGGGGCTGGTGGACCTGGTGATCCAGGTCGCCGCGCCGCCCTCGGTGGCCAGCGCGCTGCAGCGCATCGGACGCGCCAGCCACCAGGTCGGCGGCACGTCGACCGGGCTGGTGTATCCGCGCACCCGGCGCGACCTCATCGACGCCACCGTGGCCATCCAGCGCATGCTGGCGGGGCAGATCGAGGCGGTCGACCCACCGCGCAACCCGCTGGACGTGCTGGCCCAGCAGACCGTGGCCGCGGCCTCGATGGAGACGCTGCAGGTTGAGCAGTGGTACGCCACGGTGCGCCGCGCCGCGCCGTACGCGAGCCTGCCACGCAGCGCCTTCGATGCGACCCTGGACATGCTGGCCGGACGCTACCCGTCCGACGATTTCGCCGGCTTCCGGCCCCGGCTGGTCTGGAACCGCGAGCGCGGCGAGCTGAGCGCGCGCCCCGGGGCCAAACAGTTGGCCGTGACCAGCGCTGGCACCATTCCCGACCGCGGCATGTACAGCGTGATGCTGCCGGAAGGCGAGGAACGGGCGGGCTCGCGCCGGGTCGGCGAACTCGACGAGGAAATGGTGCACGAATCGCGGGTCAACGACGTGATCACGCTGGGTGCCACCTCCTGGCGCATCGAGCAGATCACCCACGACCAGGTGGTGGTGACGCCGGCGCCGGGACGTTCGGCGCGGCTGCCGTTCTGGCGCGGCGAAGGCGTGGGCCGCCCGGCGGAGCTGGGGCAGGCGGTGGGCGCTTTCCTGGCGGCGATGGATGCCGATGCGGCCAGCGGCGCGATCGCGCCCGCGCATCTGCAGGACCTGCAGCGCTGCGGCCTGCAACCCAATGCGATCGCCAACATCGTGGGCCTGCTCGACGAGCAGCGCCAGGCGACCGGCGTGCTGCCCACCGACCGCCGGCTGGTAGTCGAGCGCTGCCGCGACGAGTCCGGCGACTGGCGGGTGATGCTGCATTCGCCGTACGGACGACGCGTGCATGATCCGTGGGCGCTGGCCCTGGCCGCGCGCATCCAGGACCGCTGGGGCGTGGATCCGGCCGTAGTGGCCAGCGACGACGGCATCATCCTGCGGCTGCCCGATTCGACCGGACGGCTGCCCGGCGCGGAGCTGTTCCTGTTCGATCCGGAGCGGCTGCGCCGCGAGGTGAACCAGTCGGTGGGCGGCTCGGCGCTGTTCGCGGCGCGCTTCCGCGAATGCGCCGCGCGTGCGCTGCTGCTGCCAAGGCGCAGCCCGGGACGGCGTTCACCACTGTGGCAGCAGCGGTTGCGCTCGGCCGAACTGCTGGCCATCGCACAGCGCTATCCGGAGTTTCCGATCCTGATCGAGACCGCGCGCGAATGCCTGCAGGATGTCTACGACCTGGACGCGCTGGATGCGCTGATGCGACGATTGGCCGAGGGCAGCATCGAGATCGCCGAAGTCACCACCGAGGTGCCGTCGCCGTTCGCCGCCAACCTGTTGTTCGGGTATGTGGCCGAGTTCATGTATGGCACCGATGTGCCGCTGGCCGAGCGCCGTGCGTCGGTGCTGTCGCTGGATACCGGCCTGCTAGGCGAGCTGCTCGGCCAAGTGGATTTGGGCGAACTGCTGGACGCGGCCGTGGTGGAACAGGTCGAGCGTGAGCTGCAGCGACTGGCACCGGAGCGGCCGGCGAGCGGCAAGGAAGGGCTGGCCGACCTGCTGCGCGAGCTGGGTCCGTTGAGCGAAGCGGACGCCGCACTGCGACTGACCGATGCCCCGCACGCGGCGACGCACCTGGCCGCACTTCAACGCGAACAACGCGCCTTCCCGCTGCTGCTTGCCGGCCGCCCGTGCTGGGCGGCGGTGGAAGACGCCGCGCGGCTGCGCGATGCGCTGGGCGTGGTGCTGCCGGACGGGCTTCCCGCCATCTTCCTGCAGCCGGGCGCCGATCCGCTGGGGGAACTGCTGGGGCGCTACGCCCGCACCCATGCGCCGTTCACCACTGCGGAGGTCGCGCAGCACTGGGGCCTGGGCGTGGCGGTGGCCGATGCGGGACTGGAGGCGTTGTCGGCGCAGGGCAAGGTGCTCGGCGGCCACTTCGGCGTTGCGCAGCGTGATGCGCCGGATGCCGGTGCGACCGGACCGGTGCCGCTGGCGCGGCGCGAATGGGTGGGCGAAGGCGTGCTGCAGCGCTTGCGGATGCGCTCGCTGCAGGCGGCGCGTGAAGCGACCCGCCCAGCCCCGCGCGAAGCCTATGTCGGCCTGCTGATGCAGCGCCAAGAGCTGGTGGCCGATGCCGCCGTCGCCAACCGCACCGGAGCCGTGCCTGCAGGTGGACCGCTGCAGGGCGCCGATGGCGTGCTGCGCGTGGTGGAACTGCTGGCAGGGGTTCCGTTGCCGGCCTCCGCATGGGAGAACCAGATCCTGCCCGCGCGCGTGGCCGACTACACGCCCGCGTTGCTGGACGGCCTGCTCGCGACCGGCAGCGTGGTGTGGGCGGGACACGGCAAGCTGGGCGACGACGACGGCATGGTATCGCTGCACCTGCAGGCGCTGGCGGGTGAATCCCTGCCGCCGCCGCCGGCGTTCGAGCCGTCGTCGTTGCAGGCGGCGATCCTGCAGGTGCTGGCCGACGGCGGCGCGTACTTCGCGCGCCAGCTGTGGGCAGCGGTGCTGGCGCGCACGGAGGGCGCCGACATCGACGGGCCGGATCCGGAGGCGCTGCACGATGCGCTGTGGGAGCTGGCCTGGGCCGGATGGGTCAGCACCGATCTGTGGACGCCGCTTCGACATCTGTCCGGCGCGCGTCCATCGCGTCCGCGCGTGGTCAGCCCTGCGCGGCAGGGCCGGTACGCGCGGGGCAGGGCGATGATGCACCCGCCCGGGCTCGACGACGGCCACGCGCTGCAGCGTGACGCGACCTCCACGTCCTCGCTTGCCGGTCGCTGGTCGCTGCTGCAGCGCCCGGCCACCAGCGACACCGTGCGCGCGGTGGCGCTCGCCGAAGGGCTGCTGGACCGCTACGGCATCGTCACCCGCGGTGCCGCCGTCGCCGAAGGCATCGCCGGCGGTTTCCCCGCGCTGGTGCAGGTGTACCGCGGCATGGAAGATGCCGGCCGCGTGTTGCGTGGGCGTTTCGTGGAGGGCATGGGCGGTGCGCAGTTCGCAGAGCGTGGCCTGGTCGATGCGCTGCGCGAGGTGGCGGACGCACAGCCGCAGGGCAGCGTCGGTGCCACCCTCGGGCTGTCGGCGGTGGACCCTGCCAATCCGTTCGGCCCGGTACTGCCCTGGCCGGCGCACCGTGCGGTGCTGCGGCCGGTACGTCGGCCAGGGGCGCTGGTGGTGATCGGTGGCGGCCACCTCAGGATGTACCTGGCCCAGGGCGGACGGCAGTTGCTGACCTGGTTCGACGGCGACGGCGACGGCGCCGGAACAGATTCGGCGCTGGCCGCTGCCGCGCAGGCGTTGGCGATCGCGCTGCGCCGTGGGCGGCGGCTGTCGTTCACGCTGGAACTGATCGATGACCAGCCGGTGCGGCGCGATGCGGTGAGCGAAGCGCTGCGGGCCGTGGGATTCACCCGTGCGCCGAAGGGGTTGGCGTGGGAAGGGTGAGAGCGGTCAGGCAGGGTCGATGAGGCCGAGGGCCCGGGCGGTGCGCAGGTTCTCGGGGGTGTCGATGTCCAGGGCCAGTCCGGGGGCGTCCAGCAGGAACAGCGACGACGGGGGCAGGGCGCGCAGGCGGGCGCGGAAGCCGCTGTCGGGGGTGCCGGGGGTGAGGTCGGTGAACCAGTGGCCTGGGATTACTGCGGGTACGCCGGGGGTGCTTGAGGCGTCGGTTGACACGCATGGCGTGTCACTACCTGGCGTTGTGGTTGCGGCGCAGCCTGAGGAGGCGTTTGGGGCGCCTCTCAACAAGGCGTGGAGGTGCGCGGCTTCGAGGGCCGGTTGATCGCAGGTGATGACCAGCACCTGCGCGAATTCCGCCACATACGACGCGGCGGTGTCCAGGCTGCTGCGCATGCCGCGGCCGGGATCGGGATTGATTGCCAGGGTGCACGGCTGGCCGGCCAGCGCTTCGCGCAGGAGATCGGCGTCGGGTGGCAGCACGGCCACCACGGCGCCGGGCGTGGTGCCGCATGCCAGCCGCACCATGCGGTGCAGCAGCGTTTCACCGTCGATGCGCAGCAGCTGCTTGGGCTGGCCCAGGCGCGTGCTGGCGCCGGCCGCCAGAACCACCACGGCATGGCCGCGTAGCGCGCCCGCGGTCATGACAGTCCCGGTGCGGCGTGACGCCACGCCTGCAGCTGGGCCGCGATGCTCAGCGCGATCGCATCCGGACCGCGACCGCCCAGCGCCAGCCCGACCGGTGAGCGCAGGCGGGGCGACAGCGCGGCGCAGTCCGCCGCCGGCAGCACCTTGAACAGGTCATCGCGGCGTCGGGCGGGGCCAAGCAGGCCGATGAAGGGGATCTCCGTGGCCGCCAACTGCTCCAGTGCGTCCCGATCCAACTCGAAGTTGTGATGCATCACCAGCACCACGTCGGGCGACGCGCCGGACCACACAACTTCACCGGGGCGCTGCGTGCCCGGCGGCGGCAGGGCGTCGGGCAGGCGTGCTCGCCAGCGTTCGCGCGGCTCCACCACCTGCACCCGCCACCCCAGCCCCTGCAGCAGTGGCAGCAGCGGCGTGGCCTCCGGCCCGGCGCCGAGCAGCAGCACGCTGGGCGCCGGGCGCCACTGCAACTGCCACTGCATGGCACCGCTGTTCCATTCCACCGGCAGGCTGGGCAGGGTCGTCGCCACTTCAGCGTCGCCGCAGCGCCAGCTCAGCCGGCCATCGACGTGCAGTTGCAATGCCAAGGTATTGTCGCCCTGCAACCAGGAAACCAGCACGGCCTCGATGCCCGGCACTGCCGCCATCGGAATCAGCGCGACCCGCTGCCGACCACGACAGCCCACGGCATTGCCGCCAAACATGGCGTCGTCGTCGCGGGTATCGATCTCCATCCAGTCCAGCGCGCCACGGTCGGCGGCGTCCAGCGCGCGCCTTTCGATCTCCGGCTCCAGGCAGCCGCCGCTGAGCCAGCCCACATGGCCGGCGTCGCTGAACTGCACCAGGGTGCCGGCGCGCGTGTACGTGGAGCCCTCGGTCTCCAGCACTACCGCCAAGGCAGCGCGCTGGTTGGCGCGCACCGCATCGAGCGCCGCCTGCAGCACACGGCCCGGGTTGCCGTCCTCGGCATCCAGCGCAGTGGCGACGCGTCCGGCGCTCATCCGATCGCGGGCAGCCCCGCCAGCAGCTTGTCCAGCGTGATCGGGTACTCCCGCACGCGGGTGCCGGTGGCGTTGTAGATGGCGTTGGCGACCGCCGCGCTGACCCCGCACAGGCCGAGTTCGCCCACGCCCTTGGCCTTCATCGGCGACGACACCGGGTCGGTTTCGTCCAGGAACACCACTTCCTGGTGGGGAATGTCGGCGTGCACCGGTACTTCGTAGCCGGCCAGGTCGTGGTTGACGAAGAAGCCCAGCCGCGTGTCCACCGCCAGCTCTTCGGACAAGGCCGCGCCCACGCCCATGGTCATCGCGCCGATCACCTGGCTGCGCGCGGTCTTCGGGTTGAGGATGCGGCCGGCCGCGCAGACTGCCAGCATGCGCCGGATACGGCTTTCGCCGGTGGCCACGTCCACGCCCACTTCAACGAAATGCGCGGCGAAGGTGGACTGCTGGAACTTCTCTTCCAGCTCGGCGAACTCGATGCTGTCCTCGACCACCAGCTCGCCACCGGCGGCGGCGTTGCCCAGCGCGAACCGCTTGCCGCCGCCACTGACCTGGCCGTCGGCAAAGGTCGCCGTGGCCGGGTCCAGCCCCAGCTTCGCCGCCACCTCCTCGCGCAGCTTGGTGCACGCCGCGAACACGCCCGCAGTGGAACTGTTGGCGCCCCATTGGCCACCGGACCCGGCCGAGGCCGGGAAACTGGAATCGCCGAGCTTCACGGTCACCTGTTCAATCGGCACGCCCAGCATCTCCGCTGCGGTCTGGCCGAGGATGGTGTAGCTGCCGGTGCCGATGTCGGTCATGTCGGTTTCGACCGTGACCTGGCCATTGGCATCCAGGCGCACGCGCGCACCGGATTTCATGACCAGGTTGTTGCGGAAACCGGCGGCAACGCCCATGCCCACCAGCCAGCGGCCATCACGCTGCTGGCCGGGGCGGGCATTGCGCTTGTCCCAGCCAAAGCGCTGCGCACCGTCGCGCAGGCACTGCACCAGTTGCCGCTGCGAGAAGGGGCGCTGCGGATTGGCCGGGTCGACCTGGGTATCGTTGCGGATCCGGAACTCGACCGGATCCAGGCCCAGCTTCTCGGCCATTTCATCCATCGCGATTTCCAGCGCCATCAACCCCGGGGTTTCGCCCGGCGCGCGCATCGCATTGCCTTCGGGCAGGTCCAGCTGCGCCAGGCGCAGGCCGGCCAGGCGGTGGGCACCGGCGTACATCAGCTTGGTCTGCTGGATGGCCTCTTCCGGCGAGCCGCCGGGCAGGTTGCCCGACCACGATTCGTGACCGATCGCGGTGAGCGTGCCCTGCGCGGTGGCCCCCAGGCGGATGCGCTGCAGCGTGGCCGGGCGATGGGTGGTGTTGTTGGCGATCTGCGGGCGCGACAGCGCGACCTTGACCGGGCGCTTTGCGGCGCGGGCACCCAATGCGGCCAGCAGCACGTCCGAACGTACGAACAGTTTGCCGCCGAAGCCGCCGCCGATGTACGGCGAAATCAGGCGCACGTTCTCCTTCGGCAACCCCAGGGTCTTGGCCAGGTCGGTCTTGCCCCAGTCGATCATCTGGTTGGAGGTCCACACGGTGAGCTTGTCGCCCTCCCAGGCAGCGAGGGTGGCGTGCGGTTCCATCATCGCGTGCGACTGGTCGGGCGTGTGGTAGATCGCGTCCAAGGTCACCGGTGCTTCGTCGAAGGCCTTTTCGAAATCGCCCACGCGGGCATCCGGGTCGGTCTTCTGGAAGTTGGTGCCGGCTTTTTTCGCGGCGGCCAGGTCGTAAGCGCCTTTCTGCGTGGTGTAGCGCACCTTGACCAGGCCGGCCGCGGCACGCGCCTGTTCAAAGGTCTCGGCCACCACCAGCGCCAGCGCCTGGTGGTAGTGCGAGATCTCCGGACCGCCCAGCAGTGCGGCGGTATTGCGCTGCGACTTCTGCAGCGGCCCGGCGTTGTCGGCGGTGACGATGGCCAGCACCCCGGGCGAGCGGCGCGCGGCATCCAGTTCCATGCTGCTGACCCGGCCCTTGGCGATGCCGGCGGTGACCACGTAGCCGTACGCCGGCGCGGCCACCGCATCGTGGCGTTCATAGGCATACGGGGCATGGCCGGTGGTCTTGAGCGGACCATCGATACGATTCAAAGGCTGGCCGACCACCTTGAGCTGGTCGATTGGATTCTTGCCGGCAGGCGTGTCGAATTTCATGGCTTATCCCTTCGCCTCCAGCAGCACGGCGGCGAGCGTGCGTTCGGCCAGCTGCACCTTGAAGGCATTCTGTGACGAGGGCGTCGCGCCTTTCAGCAGCGAGGCCATGACGGCCGCGGCACCCTGCGGCAACAGTGCGTCGGCTTCCGGCGTGCGCCAGGGCTTGTAGGCTACGCCGCCCAAGGCGACCCGACCGCTGCCGTCGCGTTGGACCACCGCGGCCACCGACACCAGCGCGAAGGCGTACGAGGCGCGGTCGCGCACCTTGCGGTAGATGTGGGTCCCGCCCAGCGGGGCAGGCAGTACGGCGGCGGCGATCAATTCGCCCTTGTCCAGCACGGTTTCCACCTGCGGCGTGGTGCCGGGCGCGCGGTACAGGTCATTGAGCGGGATGCGCCGGCTGGACCCATCCGGGCGGATGGTTTCCACCACCGCGTCCAGCGCCATCATCGCCACCGCCATGTCGCTGGGATGGGTGGCGATGCAGGCCGGGCTGGTGCCGACCACCGCCAGCTGCCGGCTGAACCCGCCGATCGCGCCGCAACCACTGCCGGGCAGGCGCTTGTTGCAGGGCTGGGCGGTGTCGTAGAAATACGGGCAGCGCGTACGCTGCAGCAGGTTGCCGGCCGTGGTGGCCTTGTTGCGCAGCTGGCCGGAGGCACCGGCGACAAGCGCGCGGGTCAGCAGTGCGTAATCGCGGCGCACGCGTGCATCCGAAGCCAGGTCGGTGTTGCGCACCAGCGCACCGATGCGCAGGCCGCCGTCCTCGGTCGCCTCGATGGTATCCAGCGCCAACCCGTTCACGTCGATCAGATGCGCCGGCGTTTCGATCTCCAGCTTCATCAGGTCCAGCAGGTTGGTACCGCCGGCGATGAAGCGCGCGCCCTGCGTACGGGCTGCCGCGGCGGCCGCTTCGGCCGGGGAGGTGGCGCGTTCGTAGCTGAAGGCCCTCATGCGCGCTTACCTCCCACGTCTTCGATCGCCTCGATGATGTTGGAGTAAGCACCGCAGCGACACAGGTTGCCGCTCATGCGCTCACGGATCTCATCGGTGGAGAGCGGGGTCCGCGCCTGCAGGTCGCCGGTGACGTGGCTGGGAATGTTGTCGCGCACTTCCTGCAAAACCGCCACCGCCGAGCAGATCTGGCCCGGCGTGCAATAGCCGCACTGGTAGCCGTCGTGCTTCACGAACGCGGCCTGCATGGGATGCAGCTTGTCCGGGCTGCCCAGACCTTCGATGGTGGTGATCTTCGCGCCCTGGTGCATCACTGCCAGGGTCAGGCAGGCGTTGATCCGGCGGCCGTCGACCAGCACCGTGCACGCGCCGCACTGGCCATGGTCGCAGCCCTTCTTGGTGCCGGTCAGGTGCAGGTGCTCGCGCAGCGCATCGAGCAGGGTCACCCGGGTGTCCAGCTGCAGGGTGCGCGGCCGACCGTTGACCTCGAAGGCGACCTCGGCGCTGACCGGCGCACGGGCCCCGGCCGGGTTTCCCTGCGCTTCGGCAACGGCCGCGGGCAGGACCATGGTGGTGGCCGATCCGGCGCCGAGTTTCAGCACGTCGCGTCGCGACAGGGAAAGGTGCGGAGGGGTAGGCATCGGTTGGCTCCTCGTTGGCTGCGGCCGCCTGGCTCACGGGATAGGCACAGGCACGCCCCAGGCGTGCCGACCTGGCCATCCTGGGGCAGACGCAGTCGGCATACGGTGAAACGGGTGAAGGCAGGCGCGACGGTCAACGCATGACCTTGTCCGGGGTGATCGGGGTGCTGCGGATGCGTTTGCCGGTGGCGTGGTAGATCGCGTTGCTGATCGCGGCGGACACCCCGACCAGGCCGATCTCGCCCACGCCCTTGGCGCCCAGGCTGCTCACCACCCGGTCGTCCTCGTCGGCGAACAGCACCTCGATGTCGTGGATATCGGCGTTCACGGACACGTGGTACTGGGCCAGGTCGTGGTTCATGAACCGGCCGAAGCGGTGGTCCGACTCCGTCTGCTCGTGCAGCGCCTCGCCGATACCCCAGATCACACCGCCGATGATCTGGCTGCGTGCGGTGGTTGGATTGAGGATGCGCCCGGCGGCGATCGCGCTGACCACCCGCATCACCCGCACCGTGCCCAGTTCCTCGTCCACCCGGACCTCCACGAACACCGCGCTGTGGGTGGCGCGGACGAACTTGCGCTGCTCCAGGATGTTGGGCAGCAGCAGGTATTTGGCGTCGATGCTGGACAGCCCTCCGCTGGCGAGCAGGTCGCTCAGCGGGATCGCGGTGGCAGGGTCAGCGCCCAGTAACATGCGTCCCCCGGCGAACACCACATCCTCCAGCCGCGCGCGTGCGAATTCGGTGCGGCCCTGCTTGCGGGCCAGCGCAAGCAGCTGCTTCTTCAACTTCCCGCAGGCCCCCTCGACCGCCGAGCCGACGGTGGCGACGTGGGACGAGCCGCCTTCGATCGGCGCGACGGGCAGGGTGGAATCGCCCATCTGGAAGCTCACCTGCTCGAGCGGCAAACCCAGCGCCTCGGCGGCGATCATGCTCATCACCGTATAGGTGCCGGTACCGATATCGCTGGCGGCACTGCTCACCACCAGCCGGCCATCGGCATGCAGTTCGGCATGGGCGCGCGCGAACATCTGCATCGCATCCCACTGGCCCGTGGCCATGCCCCAGCCGACCCATTCGTCGCCCTCGCGACGCGCGCGCGGCAACGGTGCGCGCTCGCTCCAGCCGAAGCGTTCGGCCCCCAGCTGGTAGCACTCGCGCAGCGCCTTGGTGGAAACCGGCTTGCCGTCGGCCGGGTTGGTCTCGGCGTAGTTCTTCAGGCGCAGCGCCAACGGGTCCATGCCGATCTTCGCGGCCAGCTCGTCCATGGCCACTTCCAGCGCGTGCATGCCGTGGGCGGCGCCGGGCGCGCGCATGTCCATCGGGCTGTACTGGTCCAGGTCGACCAGCTTGTAGCCCAGGTGCACGTTGTCGCAGGTATACAGCTGGCCGCTCCAGTTGACCACGACCTCGACGTAATCCTCGATCCGGGACGTCTCTGCGATGGCGTCGTGCGAAATCGAACGCAGGCTGCCATCCGCGTCGGCCGCCAGCTTCACCCGCTGCACCGTTTCCGGCCGGTGGCCGAAGGTGAACATCTGCTGGCGGGTCAGCACTACTCTTACCGAACGTTCCAGGGCGAGCGACCCCATCACCGCCAGGGCCAGCTGGTACTGCGGGCGCAGGCCGGAACCGAACGCGCCGCCCACATAGGGGTTGCGCACGGTGACCTTCTTCTTGGGCAGGCCGAACACGTGCGACACGTACCAGCGGCTGTTCTGCGAGCCCTGGGTCTTGTCGTAGATGGTGAGGTGGCCGTCGTCGCCGCGGATGACGGTACTAGCGAACAGCTCCATCGGGTTGTGGTGCTCCACCGCATGGTGGAAGTCCGCCACCACCTGGTGGGGCGCGGCGGCGAAGGCATCCTGCGGGTCACCCTTGTCCTTGGGCGGTTCCGAGAAGCCCGCTTTCATCTTGCGCGGCTCGTACGCGCGTCCGATCGCGGCGAGGAGGTTGGTGTCGTGCTCCTCGACCGCATAGAAGACTTCCACCCGCTCGGAAGCTTCGCGGGCCGCCTCGAAGGTCTCCGCCAGTACCAGCGCCACCGGCTGGCCGCTGTACAGCACTTCATCGTCATGCAGCGGGCGGAACGGCTTTCCAGCGGGTGCGGTCATGTCCTTGTAGAACAGGCCATTGCCGCGCATGTGCGGTCGGTTGAGATGGGTGATGATCCTCAGCACGCCGGGTACCGCGTCAGCGGACTGCAGGTTGAAGCCAACGATGCGGCCCTTGGCGATGGTGCTGCTCACCGCCACGCCGTAAACCAGTTCACCCTCCGGGAACCATTCGGCCGCATAGCGCGCCTGCCCGGTGACCTTGGCGCGCCCGTCGATGCGGGGCGTGCCGGTGCCGGTCGGCACGTGGCCGGTGCCGGGGACGGCGACCGGCGGCTGCAGGGGCAGGTTCATGCGGCATCTCCGGTGGGCAGCATGGGCACGCCCTGGTTGGTGACCGTGCCGTTCGCGGCGGTGGTGAGCGCGCGGATGATGGCGCGGTGGGCAAGCGGGATCTTGAATGCGTTCTGGCCTTGCGGGACGGCGCCGTCCAGCAG
>NZ_CAUQPH010000052.1:0-25727 GCF_963519925.1 uncultured Stenotrophomonas sp.
CGGCCGCTGCCGGCGCCGGCGTGCTGCCCAGCCCGGTCAGCGTGGCCAGCTGCTGCTTCATCAGGTCGCCGAAGGCGCCGTCGGGAATCTGCGCCAGCATCGGTCTGGCGCGCTCGGCCAGCCTCGCCTTGCCGTCCAGCGTGGCCATGTTGACCTCGCGGGTGAGCTCGTCGAAGAAGAACTGCGACAGCGGCGTGGCCTGCTTCAGGCGTTCGTCGAAGCCTTCCTTGCCTTCCTTGCGCACGATCGTGTCCGGGTCTTCGCCGTCGGGCAGGAACAGGAAGAACGCCTGGCGCCCGTCCTTCATGCGCGGCAGCACCGATTCCAGCGCACGCCAGCCGGCGCGGCGCCCGGCGGCGTCGCCGTCGAAGCAGAAGAACACGTCCGGCGCGTTGCGGAACAGCAGCTCGGCATGGTCCGGCGTGGTGGCCGTGCCCAGCGTCGCCACCGCCTGGGTGACCCCGAACTGGAACAGCGACACCACGTCCATATAGCCTTCGACCACGATCAGGCGTTCGATCTTCTGGTTGGCCTGGCGCACCTGCCACAGGCCGTACAGTTCGCGCCCCTTGTGGAACAGCGCGGTCTCGGGCGAGTTCAGGTACTTGGGGCCGTCGTCCTTCTCGAGCACCCGGCCGCCGTAGGCGATCACCCTCCCGCGCCGGTCGTAGATCGGGAACATCACCCGGTCGCGGAACTTGTCGTAGACGTGGCCGCGGTCGTTTTTGGAGAACAGCCCGGCGCGATCGAGCAGCTTCATGCGCCGCTCGTCCTTGCCCAGCGCATCCTTCAGCGCGCTGTAGCCATCGGGCGCGTAGCCGATCGCGAAGCGCGCGCGGTTTTCCTCGTCCACGCCGCGCTGGTCCAGGTAGGCACGGGCGGTGTCGCTGCCGTCCAGCGACTTCTGGAAGAAGCGCGTGGCCGCATCCAGCGCCGCGTACAGTTCGCGGCTGTCGTCCTGCTGCTGCGCAGTGCGCGGCTGCGTGTCGCGCGGCACTTCCATGCCCACCCGCTTGGCCAGCTCGTCGACGGCGTCGAGGAACTCCAGGCGGTCGTAGTTCATCAGGAAGCTGATCGCGGTCCCGTGCGCGCCGCAGCCGAAGCAGTGGTAGAACTGCTTGGTCGGCGACACCGTGAACGATGCCGAGCGCTCATCGTGGAACGGGCAGCGTGCCGAATACTCCTTGCCCTGGCGCTTCAACGGCACGCGGCTGCCCACCACTTCGACAATATCGGAGCGGGCCAGCAGGTCGTCGATGAATGCGTCGGGGATACGGGCCATGGGCAGCAGGCTGGGGCAGGGCCGGTAACGGCCGCGCGCGGTAGCGGAGAACCCCGCTAGTCTACTAGCTGGCGCTGGCCGCGCCCGGTTTCGGCGGCTCGATACCGGCTTCGGCCAGGTGGGTGCGGGCGCGCAGGCGTTCGTCGATCACCGCCGTCATCAGCGCACCGACGAAGAACACCACCGTGGCGTAGTAGATCCACACCAGCGAGATCACCAGCGCGCCCATCGACCCGTAGGCACTGCCCGGCGCCACCGTGGCGATGTACAGCCCGATCGCATAGCGGCCCAGCGCGAACAGCGCCGAGGTGATCACCCCGCCAATGAACGCCTGGCGCCAGGCCACGCGCCGGTCGGGCAGGTAGTGGTAGAGGAAGGCGAAGCCCACCGTGTACAGGGCCAGGCTGGTCAGGTAGCCCACCGCCGGCAGCACCGAGGGCAGCTGTGCGAAGGCCACCTGCAGCATGGTGGTGGCGGTCATCGACAGGATCAGCAGGAACCCCAGTGCCAGTACCACGCCGAACGAGAACACGCGCTTGCGCAGCCACGCCACGATGCCGTCCAGGCGCTCGCCGCTGGTGTTGAAGATCAGGTTCAGCGCGTTCTGCAGCTGGGCGAACACGGCGGTGGCACCAATGAACAGCAGCAGCGTGCTCCACATGCCGGCCAGCGAGCCCATCGACGGCTGGTTGTCGGCGTTCTTGAGCACGGTGTCGGCGACGGTGGCGGCACTGCTGCCGGCCACGTCGTTGATCTGCCCGATCAGCGCCTGCTGGGCAGGTGGATACAGCGACGCGGTCAGCCACAGCAGCAGCACCAGCAATGGTGCCATCGAGAGCAGGGCATAGAAGGACACCGACGCGGCCTGGGTCAGCACGTCGACATCGACGAAGCGTTTGCCCACTGCGACCGGGAAGCTGCGTTCAAGCCGGTCCACGTACTTGCGCAGGCGTGGCGGAACGCGGGACGGATCGTGCGCCGGTGCGGGCGCGGGGGAAGGCGGCAGCGAAGACATGCCTGTTTTCTAGCAGGCCCGGTTCGAAGACCGGGTGAAACGCGGCGGTGGGCTGACGCACGCACCGACCAACGGTCGGTGCCTACCACGCGCACCGATCGACGGTCGGTGCCTACCGCCGAGGCCGGGTAGGACACGACCGTTGGTCGTGTCCCCCGCACACTCAACCGGCGAAGTGCGCCTTGACCAGCTTGGACACCAGGCCCATGTCGGCCTGGCCGGCCAGCTTCGGCTTCAGCGCGCCCATCAGCTTGCCCATGTCGGCCGCGCTGCTGGCGCCGGTTTCGGCGACGGCGGCCTGGATCGCGACCTGGATCTCGGCTTCGCCCATCTTGGCCGGCAGGTAGATGTCGATCACCGCCAGCTCCTGGCGCTCGATTTCCGCGAGGTCTTCACGGTTGGCGGCCTCGAACTGGCTGACCGAGTCCTTGCGCTGCTTGACCATCTTGTCGAGCACGGCGATCACCGCGGCGTCGTCCAGCTCGATGCGCTCGTCCACTTCGCGCTGCTTGATGGCGGCGTTGATCAGGCGGATCACGCCCAGCTTGTGCTTTTCGCCCGCCTTCATGGCGGCCTTCATGTCGTCGGTGAGCTGCTGCTTCATGCTCATGGAACACCTCGTTCGGTGAAAGGGTGGGGCGGGAACAAGATCGATGGAAACGCAAAAAGCCGGTAACGCTCGCGCGTTCCGGCTTCGGCTCCGCCGCGACAGGCCAGGCCTGCCGCATCGAAGTTGCGTCCGATCAGTACAGGCGCTGACGCTTGGTGACGTCGCGCGACGAGCGGCGCAGCTGACGCTTCACAGCAGCAGCAGCCTTGCGCTTGCGCTCCTGGGTCGGCTTTTCGTAGAACTCGCGCTTGCGGGTTTCGGCCAGCACGCCGGCCTTTTCGCAGGTGCGCTTGAAGCGACGGAGCGCAAACTCGAAGGGCTCGTTCTCGCGGACTTTAACGCTGGGCATGGAATCTCCGGGACACAGTAGAACCGGGTCACGCCCGGTGAGAGCCGCACATTATAGCGGCGAGAAAAGAACTTGCAACCCACCCCGGCAAACTTCCTGGCCTTGGGTAGTGAAGGGCGCGCTGGCGGTACGTCTGCCAAGGCCTCAAGAGGTCCATAATAGCAGCCATGCGAGTCCTTGGTATCGAATCTTCCTGCGATGAGACCGGCGTGGCGGTGTACGACACCTCCCTGGCCGGCCCGGACGCCCTGCGCGCCCATGCCGTGTACAGCCAGATCGCCCTTCACGCCGAATACGGCGGAGTGGTGCCCGAGCTGGCCAGCCGCGACCACGTGCGCAAACTGCTGCCGTTGATCCGCCAGACCCTGGCCGAGGCCGGGCTGGGCGTGAACGACATCGACGGGGTGGCCTACACCGCCGGCCCCGGGCTGGTCGGCGCGCTGCTGGTAGGGGCGGGCGTGGCCCGCTCGCTGGCCTGGGCGCTGGAGGTGCCGGCGGTGGGTGTCCACCATATGGAAGGCCATCTGCTGGCGCCGTTGATGGAAGACGACCCGCCGCAGGCCCCGTTCGTGGCCCTGCTGGTCTCTGGCGGGCATACCCAGCTGGTGGCGGTGGACCGGATCGGCCAGTACCGCCTGCTGGGCGAGACCCTGGACGACGCTGCCGGCGAGGCCTTCGACAAGACCGCCAAGTTGATGGGCCTGCCGTACCCGGGCGGCCCGCAGCTGGCCGCGCTGGCTGAACGCGGTACGCCCGGCAAATTCAAGTTCACCCGGCCGATGACCGACCGGCCCGGGCTGGATTTCAGCTTCTCCGGCCTGAAGACCCAGGTCCTGCTGGCCTGGCGCGACAGCGACCAGAGCGAGCAGACCCGCGCCGACATCGCCCGTGGCTTTGAAGACGCGGTGGTCGAGACCCTGGCGATCAAATGCGACCGCGCGCTGGATGCGGCCGGCACCGACGTCATCGTGGTAGCCGGTGGCGTGGGCGCCAACAAGCGCCTGCGCGCCAAGCTGCAGCAGATGGCCGAGCGCCGCGGTGGCCGCGCCTGCTTCCCGCGGCCCTCGCTGTGCACCGACAACGGCGCCATGATCGCCTTCGCCGGCGCCCTGCGCCTGGAAGCCGGCCAGCACAACCCGCCGCAGGTACAGGTCACGCCGCGCTGGGACATGGCGACGCTGCCGGCGGTGTAGTGTCGGCCGTTCCATCGATTTCATTGATAGTGAGATCGGTGCAGCAGATTTGCCCCGCCTCGCGCTGCATGCTGTGGGCAACGAGAAGTCACCCTGTTCAAGATCGATCTCAATAAAATCGTCACCGTTGGTGCCGTCAGGGATGCTAACGCCCGGCTCATGTCCGGCACCCGCATAACGGGGAACTTCATTGGCAGCGCGCCGGGTAGCGCCATTTCTCTCCAATTGACCTCGGAACAGATCAACCGGGCGGGTAGGGTGGCCTTCAACTCACTAAAGCGGCGATAGCCATGAGCGGGCCGAATCTTACCTATGGCACGCTGGTGAAAGATGAGGGCGATATGGTGGGTCATGTCGCCTACGCGCTGTATAAGCGTGACAAGTTGAGTTTCATCCAGGCGATGCGCCGCCGACCCCATTCGAAGCACGTTCGGGCCCGCGCCGGTACCATGGGCACCATCTTTCACGTGGCACTCCTATGGACAAGGTATTCATCGAAGGGCTGGAGATCGATGCCCTGATCGGGATCTACGACTGGGAACGGCGGATCCGCCAGACCCTGCGGTTCGACCTGGAAATGGGCTTCGACAACCGCAAGCCGGCGGCCAGCGACGACATCGCCGACACCCTGAACTACAAGGCCGTGAGCAAGCGGATCGAGCAGTTCGTGCGCGAGTCCGATTTCGGCCTGGTCGAAACCCTGGCCGAGCGCATCGCCGAGATCGTGCTGCGCGAGTTCAACGTGCAGTGGCTGCGGCTGAAACTCAGCAAGCCCGGTGCCGTCCGCGGCGCCAAAGCGGTCGGCGTGATCATCGAGCGCAGCGCCGCCTGAGGCACACGCTGCGCGGCACGATCACGCAGCGACCGGGAGAGCTCGCTCCCGCCGCCGTTTGCCGGCCCCCGCCACCCCGGTAGCGCCGGCCGTTGGCCAGCCCTCGCAACACCAAGAGACCCCATAAACGATGGTAGACGCCGTAATCGCCGTACAACTCCTGGAAAACCTGCAGGACACCCTCGAACCTTGGCCCTGGGCCTACACCACCATCGTGCTGTGCGCATTGGCGCTGGCCGCATGGCTGGCCAATTTCGTCACCAAGCGCATCCTGCTGCGTGGCCTGCGCCGGCTGGTCCGGCGCCTGCCGGGCTACGGCGCCGACAATGAAGGCGGCAGCAACCTGCGGGTGATCTCGCGCCTGGCCAACGTGGTGCCCAGCATGGTCATCGCCGCCGGCATCCGGATCGTGCCGGACCTGCCGCCGCAGCTGGTGGAATTCGTCATCGGCGCCTGCCGGGCCTGGGCGGTCCTGACCGTCGCGCTGGCGGTCTCGCACGCGCTGGATGCGGCCAACGAGCTTTACGAGCGCCGCCCCGATGCCCGCAACAAGCCGATCAAGGGCTACCTGCAGGTCGTGAAGATCGTGGTCTTCGTGGTTGCCGGCCTGTCCATCGTCGCCACCCTGCTGGGGGTCAAGCTGGGCCCGCTGGTGACCGGCCTGGGCGCGGCCACGGCGGTGTTGATGCTGATCTTCCAGGACACCATCCTGTCGCTGGTGGCCAGCGTGCAGATCAGCGGAGATGGCCGCGTGCGGCTGGGCGACTGGATCGAAATGCCCAGCCAGAACGCGGATGGCGATGTGATCGATATCGCCCTGCACACCATCACCGTGCAGAACTTCGACAAGACCATCACCACCATCCCGACCAAGAAGCTGGTCACCGAGTCGTTCAAGAACTGGCGCGGCATGCAGGAAGCCGGCGGACGCCGGATCAAGCGCGCGCTGTACCTGGACCAGCACAGCGTGGGGTTCGTCGACGAGGAGACGCTGGCGCGGCTGCAGCAGTTCGCGGTACTGGGCGACTACCTGCGCGACAAGCAGGCCGAACTGGCGCAGTGGAACACCGGGCTGCAGGCCAAGGGCATGGCCGCGATCAATGCGCGCCGGGTCACCAACCTGGGCACCTTCCGCGCCTATGTGGAGCGCTACCTGCGCCAGCATCCGGGCATCCATACGGACATGACGCTGCTGGTACGGCAGCTGCAGCCCACCACCGAAGGCTTGCCGCTGGAGGTGTACTGCTTCACCCGCACCACCGCCTGGGCCGGGTACGAAGGCATCCAGTCGGATGTGTTCGACCACCTGCTGGCGATCCTGCCGGTGTTCGGGCTGCGCGTATTCCAGGCCTCCAGCGATGCCATGCTGATGGCCGCGCAGCAGCAGCGGGTCGCCGCGGAGTAAGCTCCTGTGCCTCCGGTGCCGCCTGGTCGGCACCGGAATTTCCCCTCGGGGATGAAAAATGAACGCCAAAATCCTCCACAAGGGGCTCGGGAACGCTAGAATCCCGGCCTTGTAAACGTTTTCATAAGGACCGCCGGTGGCCTCCGATCGCATCGAAACCCTCATTGCCCAGATGACCGTCGAAGAAAAAGTCGGCCAGCTGGGTGTGTTCGCGGACATGGTCCGGCCGTTCGCGCCGGACGTGAATCCCGAAGCCAACGTCAGCAACGCCGACCAGGTGCTGCAGCAGGTACGCGAAGGCAAGGTGGGCTCGCTGTTCAATGGCGTGGGCGTGGAAGCCGGCCGCCGCATCCAGCAGGTGGCACTGGAAGAAAGCCGCCTGCGCATTCCGGTAATCCTGGCCGCCGATGTCATCCATGGTATGCGCACCGTGTTCCCGATCCCGCTGGGTGAAGCGGCCAGCTTCGAACCCGACCTGGCCGAGCGCACCGCGCGTGCCACCGCCGTGGAAGCCACCGCGGCCGGCCTGCACTGGACCTACGCACCGGCCGTGGACATCGCCCGCGACCAGCGCTGGGGCCGCGGTGCCGAAGGCGCTGGCGAAGACGTGGTGCTGGGCTGTGCGTTCGCCGCCGCCCGCGTGCGCGGCTTCCAGGGCCCGGACCTGCGTGCGGCCGACGCGCTGCTGGCCACGCCCAAGCATTTCGCCGCCTACGGCGCGGTCATGGCCGGCATGGAATACAACATGGTGGACATCTCGCCGCAGACCCTGCGCGACGTGCACCTGCCGCCGTTCAAGGCCGCCTTTGAAGCCGGCGCGATCACCGTGATGTCGTCCTTCAACGACATCAACGGCGTGCCCGCCAGCGCCAACGCCGAACTGCTGACCGACATCCTGCGCGGCGAGTGGAACTTCCCGGGCGTGGTGATTTCCGATTACACCGCCGACATGGAGCTGGTCGCGCACGGCTACGCCGCCGACGACCGCGATGCCACCGCCAAGGCGTTCACCGCCGGACTGGACCTGAGCATGCAGAGCGGCTTCTACGCCGTGCACCTGCCGGACCTGGTCGAGAGCGGCGAAGTGCCGATGGCCACGCTGGACGAGTCGGTGCGGCGCATCCTCAAGCTGAAGGAAGCGATCGGCCTGTTCGACGATCCGTACCGTTCGCTGGACCTGGCCCGCGAAGCCGACACCTCCTACCTGGTCGCGCACGATGAACTCTCGCGCGATGCCGCGCGCCGTTCCATCGTGCTGCTGAAGAACGACAACAATGTGCTGCCGCTGCGCAAGGCGGGGCAGAAGATCGCGCTGATCGGTCCGTTCGTGCAGGACCGCGACAACATCGAGGGCTGCTGGACGCTGTTCGGCGACAAGGACCGCTACGTCACCCTGGAAGCCGGCGTGCGCGCGGCGATCAGCGATGAAAACCTGCTGGAGATCGTGCCGGGCTGCGAACTTGAAGCGGCCGTGCAGGACGGTATCGAACAGGCCGTGGCGGCCGCGCTGCGTGCGGACGTGGTGGTGCTGGCGCTGGGCGAACCGCAACGTTACAGCGGTGAAGCGCAGTCGCGCGTGGAAATCACCCTGCCGCCGGCGCAGCAGGCGCTGGCAGAAGCGGTGGCGATGACCGGCAAGCCGCTCGTGGTGTTGCTGCGCAATGGCCGCGCGCTGGCACTGCAGGGCGCGGTGCGCAATGCGCAGGCGGTGGCGGTCACCTGGTACCTGGGCACCCAGACCGGCCCGGCCGTGGCCGATGTGCTGTTCGGCGACTACAACCCGTCCGGGCGGCTGCCGGTCAGCTTCCCGCAGGTGTCGGGGCAGCAGCCGTTCTTCTACAACCACCCGCGTACCGGTCGCCCGGAGCTGCCGACGATGTCGGAGTTCAAGGCGCGCTGGCGCGAGATTCCGAACGCGCCGCTGTACCCGTTCGGGCACGGCCTGGGCTACACCACGTTCGACTACGGCGTACCGCAGCTGGGCAGTGCTTCGCTTGGCTGGGACGACACCCTGGAGATCACCACCACCCTGACCAACACCGGCGCGGTGGCGGGCGAGGAAGTCGTGCAGCTGTACGTCCACGACCGCGTGGCCAGCCGCGTGCGGCCGGTGCGCGAGCTGAAGGATTTCCGCAAGGTGGCGCTGCAGCCGGGCGAAAGCACCCAAGTGCGCTTCACCCTGGATCGCCACGCACTGGGCTTCACCGGACGCGACGGCGTGTTCCGCGCGGAGCCGGGTCAGTTCGACCTGTGGGTATGCGCCTCCTCGGCCAGCGGCGAGCCGGTCGTCTTCGAACTGCTGGCACGCTGACGTAACGCTCTGCAGGCCGACATGTCGTCCTGCGCACCGACGTAGAGCCGGGCTCTGCCCGGCTGCCCGTCGACCCAACCGTCATCGGTGGCTGACACCGATGACGCTACGCTGCGGCTTTGCACCCCTGCGGAGCCGCCCATGCGCCTGATCACGATCCTGCTTCCCACCTTGATGCTGGCTGCCTGCAGCCAGCCCACGCCGCCGGCCGATGAGGCGGGCGCACCGTCGACTTCGCCGCCGGCCACCACCGCCACCGCAGCCGAAGATGCGCCGCAGGCCGGGTTGTCACCCGATGCAGTGGAGCCCAGCAGCGCGGCAACGCCGGATACCGCGCCGCCGGTGGCGGGCACGGATTCCGCCGCCACGCCGGCGAACGCTGCGGAACAAAGCGAAGGCGGAGCGCGCGAACGCATCGGCAAACTGCTCGGCGATGCCGACCAGTACGAGGCGGTGTTCAATGACCTGCAGCGCGGTGTCGCCGCGGGTGATCGTGCCGCCGTGGCGGGCCTGATGCGTTACCCCGTGCGGGTCACCATCGCCGGCAAGAACCAGAACGTGGCCGACGCCGCCGCGTTCCAGCGCGACTACGACAAGATCGTGACCCCGGCGCTGGCAAAGCTGATTGCCGAGCAGAAGTTCGACACCCTGTTCGTGAACTGGCAGGGCGTAATGCTGGGCCAGGGCGAGGTGTGGATCAACGGCAAGTGCCTGGACAAGGAATGCACGAAGAGCGAGGTGAAGGTCAACAATATCGGGCAATGACGCATGCCTTCGTTCAAGGTCATTCGTTACCGGATGTTGATGGCGTATCGGCGGTCGTTTGGGAACCGACCCTACCCTCATTCCCGCCGCGCCACCGCATTCACCGCGCATGCCGCCGCGTCACCGCATGCGCCGCACATGCCGGCGCGTCACCGCATGCGCCGCATATGCCGGCACGCCACCGCATGCGCTGCACATGCCGCTGCGTCACCGCATGCGCCGCATATGCCGCCGCGCTGGTAGGGTCGCATCCCGATCGACCGCCGTGGAGTTGCCCGCGGTCGGTAATGGCATGACCTTTGGCGGGGAAGGCCGGGCATCGCCCGGCGCTTCCCACCTGCATCACCCCTTCGGGGTGAGCTTCAACAGCTTGCCGTTGCTGCCATCTTCCAGCAGCCAGATCGCGCCGTCCGGGCCCTGTTCGACTTCGCGGATACGCTCGCCCATCAGGAACCGTTCGGCTTCGCGCGCGGTGTCGCCTTCCAACGCCACCCGCACCAGCGAGGTGGACGACAGCCCGCCGATGAAACCGCTGCCCTGCCATTGCGGGAACAGCTTTCCGCTGTAGATGATGAAACCTGCCGGCGAGATCACCGGGGTCCAGGTCACCTTCGGTGCCTTGAACTCCGGGCGCGTATCGTGGTCGGGAATGTCGCGGCCATCGTAATGGTTGCCGTTGGACACGATCGGATAGCCGTAGTTGGCGCCACGTTCGATCAGGTTCAACTCGTCGCCACCGGCGGGGCCCATCTCATGCACCCACAGTTTGCCGTTCGCGTCGAAGGCGATGCCCAGCGCGTTGCGGTGGCCCAGCGACCAGACCTGTGCGGCCACGCCACCCTTCGAGGCAAACGGGTTGTCCGCCGGCACGCTGCCGTCGTCGTTGAGGCGGATGATCTTGCCGAGGTTGCCGCCCATGTCCTGCGCGGGATCGAACTTCTGCCGTTCGCTTGAGGTGATCCACAGCTTGCCGTCCGGCCCGAACGCCAGGCGATGGCCGTAGTGGCCCTTGCCTTCCACCTTCGGGGTCTGGCGCCAGATCACCTTGAAGTCTTCCAGCGTGCCGCTGCCATCGGGGGCCAGCACCAGCTTCGCGCGCCCCACCGCGGCACCGCGGGTGTCCTTTTCGCCTTCTTCGGCGTAGCTCAGGTACACCAGCTGGTTCTGCGCGAACTGCGGGTGCGGCAGCACGTCGCCGAAGCCGCCCTGGCCGCCGTACGCCACCTTCGGCACGCCGGTGATCTCCGCGCTCTTGCGCGTGGTCAGGTTGAAGTGCTTGAGCCTGCCTTCCTTCTCGGTCACCAGCAGGCTGCCGTCCGGCAGGAAGCTCATCGCCCAGGGTTGGTCGAAGCGGGCGAATTCGGTGGCGGTGAATGGCCATTGCGCCTTCTCCAGCGCTGGCGCGGCGGCCTTGGCCGGGGCATCGGCGGCAACGCAGGCGGTGGTGAACAGGGCCGGCGTGGCGGCGAGGGCAAGCGTGAGCAGCAGGCGGCGGGTCATGGGAAATCTCCAGAAGGGGACGCGAATGGCCAACCGATGTTGTACACCATGCCCATCAACGCGGCGTGGACCATAGGTCATCCCGCCGGGGCGCACACATGAAAACACCCGTGGCCTCGCCGCCACGGGTGCAGGGGGGTACGCGGATGTCTTGAGGTCAGGTGCCGCGCGGAACGCCCCTGTCCAGGTGCGACTGGTGCAGGGCGGTGGACTCGTCCCAGCCGCGGCGAACCGCGTTGCGGGCCTGCGCCCAGGTCAGCTTGCTGGTCGCCTGTTCACGCGCCCAGCGCGATTCCAGCTCGGCTTCCACCTGCTCGTAGGCTTCAATCACTTCATCGGCGCGGGTACGGGTGTGGCGCGAGCTGTAGCCGAGGTAGTAGGCCGGCTCGTAATCCTCGAATGCCAGGTTGCTGTCGTAGTACGGCTCGGCGCTGAAGCGCTCGCGCCAATAATCCGAGACCGCTTCGCGCGGCACGCCGTCTTCCGGCACCCGGCCGGGAATCTGGTAGTCAGGGCTCATGTGTGGCTCCGGTTGGGTGAGGCTTCAACCTACCGGTGGGCCGGTTAACGCGGCGGGCGCGTGGGGTGAATGTCGGGTCAAGGGTGCTGAAGGGGAGGTGGGTGGTTCAGCCACGCAGGGCGTGGCTCTACGGATTCATGTTCCATCCGGGCGTAGAGCCACGCCCTGCGTGGCTTGCGTGCGCGTGGTTGCCCCGACCAGCCGTAGAGCCACGCCCTGCGTGGCTGCACGCAGTGCCACAACGTCCCATCAACCCTTGCGCGGCACCAGATAGATCACCGCGCCCACCGCGAAGGCGATCAGCGCCGCAGCGATGTTCTGCCAGCTCGCACTGGCGAACAGCGCCAGGCACAGCACCAGCGCCAGGATAGGAATCAACGGGCCGCCCGGCAGCTTCAAGGCGCCGGGCCGGTCGCGGAAGCGGCGCGCCAGCACGATCACCGCCGCCGCCGTGCCGATGTAGGCGAACAGGCGCGTGGTCATCGACAGCAGCGCCAGCTGCACGAACGAACCGGACAAAGCCAGCACCAGCGCGATCACCCCCTGGGTGACGATCGCTGCGGCCGGCGTACGGAAGCGCGGGTGCACCTGGGCCAGGAATTTCGGCCCATAGCCATCGCGTGCCAGCGCAAACAGGAAGCGCGGCCCCATCATCATCGTGTTGCTGTTGGTGCCGAGGATCGAAATCGTCGCGCCCACGGTGAGGATCAACGCCAGCGCCTCGCCACCGAACCCGGCCGCGGCATCGGCCAGCGGCGTGGCCGAATCGGCCAGCCCCGGCAGCGTGCCCTGCGCGATGAACTGCACCGCGCCGTAGATCACCGTCACCGTGATGATCATGGTGATCAAGGCAAATGGAATGTCACGGCGCGGGTTGCGGTACTCACCGGCTGCGGCCGGGATGTTCTCGAAACCGGCATAGGCATACAGCAGCAGCAGCGCCGCCTCGCCCATGCGCTGCAGGTCGTGCGGGTCCGGTCGTGCGCCGGAGAACGCCAGCTCGGTGTCCACGTAGAACGCGCCGATCGCCACGAACAGCAGCAGCGGCACCAGCTTGCCGACCACCAGCACCACCCCGGTGCGTGCGGCCGAGCGCACCCCGGCCACGTTCACCGCGGTCAGGAAGCCCAGCGACACTACGATCACCACCACCCGGCCCAGGTCGTGCCCGGCCCACGGCCAGAAGCGCGCCACCGCATCGGCCAGCGCGTTGCTCAACGCCGCCGCCGAACTGATGCGGGTCAGCCAGATCATCCAGCCGATCTCGAACCCGGCGAAGCGCCCAAACGCCTCGCGCGCATACAGATAGCTGCCGCCGGGCTCGTCGAAGTAACTGGCCGCCTGCGCGTAGCAGAGCACCAGCAGCGCCACCACGATGCCCGCCGCCACCACGCCCCACAGGCTGAAGGGCCCGAGCAGCAGCACGGTGGCGGCCGGCAGCAGGTAGATGCCGCTGCCGATCACATCGTTGATCGACAGTCCGACGATCTGCCAGCGGCTGACCGCGCGTTCCAGCTGCGGTTCGGTCGGTGTGCTCATCGCGCCGCCTCGGACTGCGGCGGCAGCGTCGGCAGTGCCCATGGACCTTGCAGGCGCTGGTACTGCGCGCGCGGCAGCAGCACGAAGATCGGCTTCTGCGCCGGGTCCAGCCACTTCAGCAGGGCGCGCATGTGTTCGGGCTGCATCGCCGTGCAGCCGGCGGTGGCCTCGCCCGGCGTGCGCCACAGATGGGCGAAGATGCAGCTGCCCTTGCCCGCTTTGCCGCCCGGGTTGTGCTCGATCACGAAGCCCTCGCGATAGCGCACGTCACCCTTGTTGTGCAGGTCCAGCCGCATCGGTTCGGTGGAGCCTTCCACCGCCTCCGCACCGACCACCTCGGCATCGACGATGCGGTTGTAGTACGTCGAATCCGGGACGTCCATGCAGTAGGAGCTGGCCAGCATCGGCTGGTAGGGCAGGGCGGTATCGGCCTTGGCGGCATACCCGAACGCAGTGCCCAGGAAGAACATGCCGGCCGGGCTGCGGCCGTCGCCTTCCTGCTTGATCGGGTCGCCGGGTTGCTGGGCACCTTCATCGGTCGGGTTGGGCCGCAGGCCCACGCCCCAGGCGCTGCCGTTGCGGCCCACGGCGACCGCGAACGGCGCCCCTTCCGCCTGCCAGCCCTTGGCATCGGCAAACGTGTAGGCCTGCAGCGAACCCTGGGTGGCGTCCCAGCCATTGGTGGTGACCACGATCATCTGGCGGGTGTCCTGCACCAGCGGCACGGGCGGCGGGGCCAGCGCGGCAGCGGGCAGGGCGCTGGCAACCAGCACGACGGCAAGGGCGGAACGCAGCAGCGGCAGCATCGTGGTGGACTCCGGGAATCAGGTGTCGATCAGGTGTTCGATCCGTTCCAGGTTCACCCCGAGCTGGCGGTGGCGGTCCGGGTTGGCGTGGCAGAGCAGCACGAACACGAAGTCCAGCAGCGACTGCAAGGCAGAACGGTACAACAGTTGCGCCACGTGCGGCGCCGGGTCGTGCGCGCACACCACCAGCGACGCGTCGGCATGCGCGCGCAGCGGGTTGGCGCTGTGCCGGGTGATCGAGACCACCTTGCCGCCCATGTCCTGGAACTGGCGCGAGAGCTGGAACAGCTGCGGAAGCTTGCCGAACTCCGAAAACACCAGCAGCACGTCGCCCGCGCGCGCGGCCGAGAGGTTGGCCATCATCAGGATCGGGTCGGCGTGGTGCACGGTCAGCATGCCCAGCAGCGACAGCCGCATCGCGAACTCGCGCGCGTACAGGCCGTCATCGCCCAGGCCGTAGACGAACAGCTTCGGCGCGGCGTCGACCAGCTGCACGATGGTTTCCACATCCGCCTGCGGGTTGGCCAGCCGGGTTTCCTCATCGGCGGCGGTGCGGCTCAGGCGCAGGCGTTCGGCCAGCTGGTCGTAATCGTTGGCCGGGGCGGCGCTCGGCGGGCCGGCGGCGGGGCCGCTGCCGGCGCGGGCCACCGCCTGGCCGATCGAATACTTCAGGTCCGGGTAGCCCTTGAAGCCCAGCTTCTGGCTGAACTTGACCACGCTGGACTGGCTGATCCCCAGCGCACTGGCCAGCTGCTGCGAGGAGTAGTCGCGCAGCAGGTGGGCGTTGTCGAGGATGAAATCGGCGATGCGGCGTTCGATCGCCGACATGTGGTCACGCTCGGAGCGGATTTTCACCAGGGGCGGCATGGAGGACGCGATGGTTCCTGTGTGGGGGAGGTGTAGAGCCACGCCCTGCGTGGCTGGCGTGCACCGGGACCGCGCGGTGCAGCCACGCAGGGCGTGGCTCTACCGGGCTACCAGCGGGGTGCCTTGATCATTTCCAGGCCCCTCACCTCGGTGATGCCCAGCCCTGGCGCATCGCTGATGGTGATCTCCGACTCGTTGAAATGTACCCCACCGGTGACCGGATTGAACTGCCCCAGCGAGGGGCCGTCCAGGTCGACCTTGGTGATGATCTCGCTCTTGGCCACCGCCAGGTGCACCGCCGCGGCCACGCTGATGCTCGATTCGATCATGCAGCCGATCATGCACGGCACCCCGTAGATGGCGGCGATGTCGGCGATGCGGATCGCATTGCTCAGCCCACCGGTTTTCATCAGTTTGATGTTGATGATGTCCGCCGCGCGCTGCTGGATCAGGTCGAACACCTGGCCCGGGTTGAACACGCTTTCATCGGCCATCACCGGTGTGTTGACCCGGTCGGTCACGTACTTCAGCCCGCTGATGTCGGCTGCCTTCACCGGCTGCTCCAGCAGCTCCAGTACCACCCCGGCCTCTTCCAGGCTGCGCATGGCGTGCACCGCCTGCTTCGCGGTCCAGCCCTGGTTGGCATCCAGCCGCAGCAGCGCACGGCCCTGCACGGCGGCGTGGATTGCCTTGACCCGTTCGATATCCAGCCCGATGTCCTTGCCGACCTTGATCTTCAGCGACTCGAAGCCGCGATCGATCGCCGACAGCGAATCGGCCACCATCTTGTCGATGTAGTCCACGCTGATGGTGATGTCGGTGGTGATCACCGGGTCGCCACCACCCAGCATCCGGTACAGCGGCGCGGCGTGCAGCTGCGCCCACAGGTCGTATACCGCGATCTCCACCGCCGCCTTGGCGCTGGTGTTGCGCTCCATCGACGACTGGATCAGCGTGCAGATGCGGTTGAGGTTGGCGACCTCCTGCCCGATCAGGCGCGGCTTGATGAAGCGGTCGATGGCCTCGATGATCGAACCGTGCGTGTCGCCGGTGATCACCGCGGTGGCCGGTGCCTCGCCATAGCCGGTATGGCCGCTGTCGGTGCGCACCAGCACCACCACGTCTTCCACGGTATCGACGGTGCGCAGTGCGGTCTTGAACGGGGTCTTCAGCGGCACGCGCAGCATGCCAAGTTCGATGTCGGTGATTTTCATCAAGGAGTCTGGGGCCGGATGCGCTGGATGTTGGTGATGCGGTCGATGTAGCTCACGGTGTCGCTGGCCATCATCGGCTGCAGCGGGGTCACCGACACGCCGTTGAGGTGGGCCTGCACGCGGCGACCGTCCGCGCCGAACCAGCTGCCGCCGGCGGTGTCGTGGATCATCCACGCCTGCCCGTCGAGCTGGCCGATGGTCACCATGACGTGCCCCGGGATGTACACCAGGTCGCCCACCTGCAGCTGCTGCACGGCGGCGCTGCGCGTTGCCGCGTCGTCCTTCGCGCTGAACGCGATCCGGTCCAGCGCCGGGCTGACTGCCTGCGCGCTGGTATTGCGCGGCACCAGCACGCCGAAGCTGCGGTAGATCTCCGACACGAAGCCACTGCAGTCGCGGGTGTCGTAGGAATGACCCCAGCCGTAGCGCTCGCCGAGGAACTTGAAGGCCTGGGTGAGCACATTGCGCGGAGTCAGCGGCAGGTAATCGCTGGCGGTGTCCTGCGAACGCGGCAGCAGCGCCGGTACCAGCGCCAGCGTGCCGTCGGCGTTGCGCACCGGCAGCTGCACCACGTGCGCGGCGTGTGCCTGCTGGCCGTTCACGGTCTGGTTGAGCGGCCAGTCGGCGATCACCGGCACGCGCACGCCCATCTCCAGCTGCAGCCGCGAGACCCGCGGCTCTTCCGGGGTGAACGCAGTGAACGCGGTGGCGCCGGTCACCACGCGGTAAGGACCGCGCTGGCCGTAGCCGAACACGGTCTCCGCGCTGCCGATGCCGACGAAGCGCTTTTCAATCCACGCCGAATAGCGCTCGCTGGTGACGAACAGCCACTGCCCGTCGGCGCTTTCGTGCAGCACCGCCACCGCGTCGCCGGGGAACAGCGCCGATTCCTGGAAGCGGTCGATATCGGTGTCGCCCTGTGTGGTGAATACCCGCAGCGCGGTCGGGAACGCACGCAGCGCGGCGCGGTGGGTCACCAAGCCATAGTGCAGAGGGCGTTCGACGGGAATGGACGGCAGCGCCAGGTTGGCCTCGATGGCGGTACGCGCGGCGGCGGGCACCGGGTGTCCGTCTTCGCCGAACAACGGTTTTTCCGGCCAGCGCGACAGCGCCTGGATGTCGGCCAGTACGCGCGCCCGCCCCAGCCGGGCGGGAAGTGCCCGCAGGTCGTGGATCGCCTTGTCTTCGGCACGCATGCGCGCGTTCTGCGCGGCAATGCCCGCGCTGTCCAGGTTCACCCGGTCGGGATCGGGCAGTCGCGCCGCCCAGAACGCCGGGTCGAGGTAGGCCTCGCGCAATCCAACCACGCCGCCGAAGGCCGGCGGCGGCCCGAAGGGCGACTCGGCCCAGCTCGCGCTGCCCGGCAGCAGCAGCAGCGCCGCCAACATCGCGCGGGTCGGCCACGCAGGCCGCGCGGAGCGGCGGGGGGAAGCCTGGATCATGGAGCGGTCATCCTCCTCGGAAGCGTCAGGAATATTTATTCCTTTTTTCAGCGAAAGCAAGAATAAATTATTGACCCCCTGTCAGGCCCGTGTTACACAGCGATTACCACCCGCACCTTGGGAAGTGTCGCTGTGGATCTGCCCGTACGCAAACCGCGCTCTGCCTCGACCTTCGCCCGTCGCGCCGCCACGGCGTGCCTGCTGCTGGGCATGGCATCGGGTCAGGCGCCGGTGCTGGCCCAGGACGCGGTGATCGCGCAGATAGACCAGGGCCAGTTTGCCGTGGCTGAAGCGCGCATCAGCGAACGCCTGGCCGACCCCGCCCTCAGCGACGAGCAGCGTGCCGCGTGGACCTTCCAGCGCGAACGCATGCGCCGCATGACGCTGGATTTCAGCCTGGACGAAGCGGGCGCCAAGGCGCAGCTGCGCAGGCAGATTCCCGACCTGCGCGACGACGAGTTCGCGCGCTGGGATGCGGCCGGCCTGCTCGAACACCTGGATATCGATGGCGAGCGCCGCTGGTTCAAGCGCGCCCCGTCCAACCTGTTCCGGATCAGTGCCGAAGCACGCGCCCGCCGTGCACCCGGCGTGCCGCTGCCGGTCGACGGCCCGTACGAACAGCTTGCCCCGCACCACCATGAAGTCGTGGCGGCCACCCGCAGCGGCGCCGGTACCAGCGTGGTGCCGCGCCGGGTCGAGGTCACCCAATCCATAACGGTCAAACCCGACGCGGTGCCGGCCGGCGAAGTGCTGCAGGCCTGGATTCCGTATCCGCGCTGGATCCGCGGCCAGCAGGAAGACATCACCTGGATCGGCCCGACGCAGGGCGCGGTGATCGCACCGGAAACCGCCCTGCAACGCACCGTGCACCTTCAGCAGAAGGCGGTGGCCGGCAAGCCCACCCGCTTCGAGATCCGCTACGCGCTCACCGTGTACGCGCTCCACGTGCCGATCGACCCGGCCAGGGTGCTGCCCACCCCGGAAAGCGACGCGCTGTTGCCCTTCCTGGCCGAACAGCCGCCGCACGTGGTGTTCACCCCGGCGCTGCGCGCGTTTTCGCAGCGCGTGGTCGGCAGCGAAACCAACCCCTATCGCATCGCACGGAAACTGTTCGACGCCGTGGACCAGATTCCATGGGCGGGCGCGCGCGAATACTCCACCATCTCCAACATCAGCGATTACGCGCTGCACGCCGGCCATGCCGACTGCGGGCAGCAGACCCTGTTGTTGATCGCGCTGCTGCGGCTGAACGGCATTCCCGCGCGCTGGCAGTCGGGCATGGTGTATTCCGACGATGCGGTGGGCTACAACAACCTGCACGACTGGGGCGCGTTGTACCTGGCGCCGTATGGCTGGGTGCCGATGGACGTCACCACCGGGCGCCTGGACAGCACCGACCCGGCGCTGCGCGACTTCTACTTCGGCAGCCTCGACGCCTACCGCATCGCCTTCAACGACGATTTCCAGCAGCCGTTCCCGCCGGCCAAGCAGCACCCGCGCTCGGACACCGTCGACTCGCAGCGCGGCGAAGTCGAATGGGCCGGCGGCAACCTTTACTTCGATCAATGGACTTACGACTTCCAGTCGCACGTAACGCCGGCAACGGCCCGGTAGCACCCCACCGTTGGTGGGGTGACCAACATGATTATTTTCACCCTTGAAGGAGAGAGCAGGGAATGAAAGCGAACGGTTTGAAGCGGGCGGCGCTGTGCGTCGCGTTGGGAGCGTGTCTGGGCAGCCTGCTGCCCACGGTGGCATTCGCACAGGCCGTCAGCGGCGCCGTCGCCGGCCGTGCCAGTGCCGGCGACCAGATCACCGTGGTCAGCACCAGTACCGGGCAGACCCGCACGGTCACCGCCAGCGCCGACGGTACCTACCGCCTTGGCCAGCTGCCGGTGGGCGACTACCAGCTGCAGCTCAGCCGCGACGGCCAGCCGCTCGGTGAGCCGGTCGCGGTGAGCGTGGCGGTGGGCGGCACCACCACCGTGAACCTGGGCAGCGGCGGTGGGGTGGTCAACCTCGACGCGCTGCAGGTGGTGGGCACGCGCGTGGTCAACCGGGTGGATGTGTCCACCACCGAAACCTCCTTCAACGTCAACCGCCAGGAGCTGCAGCGCCTGCCGGTGGCACAGGACTTCGCCGCGGTGGCGCTGCTCGCTCCCGGCGTGGTCGGCGGCAACTCCACCTTCGGTGGACTGTCGTTCGCCGGTTCCTCGGTGGCCGAAAACGCGGTCTTCATCAACGGCCTCAACGTCACCGACATGTACACCCGGCGTGGCTTCTCCAGCGCACCGTTCGCCTTCTTCAACGAATTCCAGGTCAAGACCGGCGGCTACTCGGTCGAGTTCGGCCGCTCCACCGGCGGCGTGATCAACGCCGTGACCCGTTCGGGCAGCAACGAGCTGAAAGGCGGCGTGGAAATCACCGCCGAGCCCAGCGCCTGGCGCTCCAGCGGCCGCGACCACTTCCACCGCGACGGCACCCCGCATTCCTACGCCAGCCGCGACGACAGCTCGTTCTTCAAGACCAACGTGTGGGGCTCCGGCGCCCTGGTACAGGACAAGCTGTTCCTGTTCGCGATGTACGAAGATCGCAACGACAGCGGCCACAACACCTCCAACGACGCCCTGACCTGGTTCAAGAACGAAAGCGAGAACGGCTTCTGGGGCGCCAAGCTGGACTGGAACATCACCGACAACCACAGCCTGGCGCTGCTGGCGTTCTCCGACGAGGGAGACGTCACCAACGGCTCGTACAACTACGACTGGGACGAGAACCAGATCGGCGGCTGGGGCGGCGATTCGGTCACCGAAACCGGCGGCCGCAACTACTCGGCCACCTACACCGGCCACTTCGGCGAAAACTTCACCGCCCGCGCCATGGTCGGCCAGAACAACCAGCGTGCGTTCACCAGCTCCTCGCTCGACCAGGCCTGCAGCCCGGTGTTCACCGACGCCAGCTACGCCTCGCGCCTGGGCCAGCTCAACGGCCTGCGCCCGGGCTGCCATCCTACCGGCGCCGCTGTCGCCGAGCGCGACGACACCCGCGACGTAGCCCGCCTCGACTTCGAATGGCAGCTGGGTCGCCACCTGCTGCGCTTCGGCGTCGACCGCGAACTGATGACCACCGAGCAGGCCACCCGTTACCCGGGTCCGACCCAGCTCGCTTACACCGCCTACGTGGCGCGCCCGGGCGATGAAGTGTGGGACGGCGCCGGTGCCTACGTGCCGGCCGGCGTGACCGAGATGCTGCGCGCCCGCAACCGCGTTTCCGGCGGCACCTTCGAAACCGAAGCCAACGCCTTCTACCTCGAAGACATCTGGAACATCACCCCCAACCTCATGCTCAACCTGGGCGTGCGCTGGGACCGCTTCGAGAACCGCACCGCCGACGGCGATGCCTTCATCAAGATGGACGACCTGATCGCACCGCGCGTGGGCTTTTCCTGGGACGTGAAGGGCGACGCCACCACCAAGCTGTTCGGCAACGCGGGCCGTTATTACCTGCCGGTCACCAACAACATCAACGTCAACTTCGCCGGTGGACTCACCGACGAATATTCGTACTACGTGTTGAATGGCTGGCAGCAGCAGGCCAACCCGGTCACCGGCGCGCCGTACGCGGCGCCGATCATCGGCCAGCAGATCGGACCGGTCGACACCCGCATGAACACCGGCGCGGCCGACCTGCGCCAGAGCGTGGACCGCGACCTCAAGGCGGTCTACCAGGACGAATACATCCTGGGCTTCCAGAGCATGATCAACCAGGCCTGGTCGTGGGGCGTCAATGCCACCTACCGCACCATGGACCGCGCGCTGGACGACCTACGCCTGAACTACACCCCGTGCGGCCCGACCGGCACTACCCTGTGGCCGATCGCCAACCCGGGCGAAAGCCTGACCATCTGGGGCGATTCCAGCATCGGCTGCGCCACCGAAGGCTGGATCACCATCGACACCGCCAACAGCGGCTACCGCAAGGGCGGCAGCGGCGAAGTGGTCGGCTATTCCAAGCCCAAGCGCACCTACAAGGCACTGGAATTCCAGCTCGACCGTGGCTGGGACGAGAAGTGGCTGTTCAACGCCTCCTACCTGTGGTCGCGCAGCGACGGCAACTTCGAAGGGCCGGTCAACTCCGACACCGGCTACGGCGACACCGGCATGGTCCAGCATTGGGACCACCCGGCCAACAACGAACGCTATGGCGTGCTGTTCAACGACTTCCGCCACCAGTTCAAGCTGCGCGCGGCATATGCATTGAACGAACAGTGGTCGTTCGGCACCACCCTGCAGGTGCAGTCCGGCGGCCCGATCACCGCCTTCGGCGTGATGTGGCCGGGCGACACCGTGGCCGGTGGCAGCACCTCCAACGAAAGCGGCGGCGGTGGCACCGGCTGGCTGTGCGTGGCCAACTGTTCCGGCCCGTACGACCAGCGCCAGTTCGAGTACACCCCGCGCGGTGCCTATGGTCGCCTGCCGTGGACCTGGACCATGGGTGCCAACGTCACCTGGCGCCTGCCCGTGGAGGGTATCGACCTGAGCGTGCGGCTGTCTGTGTTCAACCTGTTCAACAACCAGACCGTCGTCAACGTGCACCAGCGTTACGAAGCCCAGCCGGGCCAGTTCCGCGAGAACACCTTCAACACCGGCACACGCTGGCAGGCCCCGCGCTACACCCAGCTGATGGCAACCTGGAACTTCTGACCGGCGCGCACGGTCGGGTGCCGACCTGATCGGCACCCGACCCCGCACCGGGGTGCCGGCCCGGCGCCGGCACCCGACCCGCGCCGGAACCCCACCCCGCGCGGTTAACATGGTTGGTGCCGACCGTTGGTCGGCCCGCACTGGTACCCCAGCAAACCATGCATCGTTCACTGCTCCTTCTGCTGCTCCCGCTCGCCGCAGCCTCCGCACACGCATCACCCGCGGCAACGTTCGACCCCATGCTCGACGCCACCGTCCAGCACTACCATCTCCCCGGCATCGCCATGGCCGTGGTCGACAACGGCGAGGTGGTGTTCACCGGCACGCGTGGCGAACGCCGCGCCGGCAGCGGCGAGCGCATCGACGCAGACACCCTGTTCAAGATCGCCTCCAACAGCAAGGCGATGACCGCCGCCGTACTCGCCCGCCTGGTCGACCGTGGGCGCCTGGCCTGGGACGATCCGGTCATCAAGCACCTGCCGCAGTTCCGCATGCACGACCCGTGGGTCACCGAGCACCTGCAGGTCCGCGACCTGCTCATCCACAACAGCGGCCTGGGGCTGGGCGCCGGCGACCTGATGCTCTGGCCCGAGCCCAACCGCTTCACCCGCGCCGACATCATTGCCGGGCTGGCCCACCTCAAGCCGGTCACCAGCTTCCGCAGCGGCTACGCCTACGACAACCTGATGTACGTGGTGGCCGGCGAAGTGGCCGCCGCCGCCGGCGGCAAACCGTACGACCAGCTGCTGCGCGAGGAACTGTTCGTACCCTTGGGCATGACCCGCTGCCAGGCCGGCAGCTGGTCGGTGGCAAAGGTGGGCAACGTGGCCCAGCCGCACGCGCCGCGCGACGGGCGCAACGAAGTGGTCAACCCCGATGCCGACGTCGCCCCGGACCTGACCTCCATGGCCGCCGGCGGCATCCGCTGCAGCCTGCGCGACATGACCCGCTGGATGCAGGTGCTGCTCGATCCCAGCCTGGTGCCGGACTGGCTGAGCGAATCGCAGCGCCGCGCGCTGTGGACCGCGCACATGCCGATGCCGCTGGGCGAGCGCCAGCGCCGTTGGGACAACGCGCATTTTTCCGCGTACGGCTACGGCTGGCGCCTGTCGGACATGGACGGGCAGTGGAAGGTCGCCCACACCGGCACGCTGTCCGGCATGTATTCGTCGCTGGCGCTGCTGCCTGACAAAAAGGTCGGCGTAGTGATCCTGATCAACGGCGAAGGCGAAGACGCCCGCACCGTGCTCATGCAGACCGCGCTGAAGTCCTTCACCGCACCGGCGCAGCAGCAGACCGTCGCCGGCTACGCCGCGCAGCTCCAGGCCGAAGCGGCCCACCGCCACGCCGCCGGCCACGTGCGCCCAGACACCACCGCCCGCAAACCCGTAGAGCCACGCCCTGCGTGGCTGCGCGGCGCCGACCATCCCGCAGCCACGCAGGGCGTGGCTCTACGGGGTGCTGGCCATCCTGCCGCCACGCAGGGCGTGGCTCTACGGGGTGCTGGCCATCCTGCAGCCACGCAGGGCGTGGCTCTACGGGGTACGGACGATTCCGCAGCGAGGCTGGGCATCGCCGTACAGGGCCTGTATCGCGACCCTTGGCTCGGCCAGGCCCAGCTCTGCCCGGAGAGCGGCGCCCTGCGCTTCAGCGTGGACAAATCGCCGCGCCTGCGCGGCACCGTGATGCAGGTCGATACGCGCTGGCTGGTGCAGTGGGATACGCTCGGTGCGGACACCGAACCCTGGCTGCAGGTGCAGCCGGGCAATCCGCCCACGCTGACCCTGCGTGCGATCGATCCGGACATCGACTTCAGCTATGACTTCCAGGACCTGCATTTCACTCGCATCGGCGATTGCCCTTAGCCTGCTCGGCGCGCCGCAGGCCAGCGCGCAGGCGGTCGCCATCGCCCCGGCACGCAGCGCCGAGCAGGCCGGCCTGGTCGACATCCGCAGCCTGTCGCCGGACATCCAGCTCGACGTGCGCTACGCCACCGCCAACAACTTCACCGCCCGCCCGGTGCCGGGCTATGACGCACCCAAATGCCTGCTGCTGCGCCCGGCCGCCACCGCGCTGGCGAAAGTGGAAGCGGAGCTGCGCAGCCGAGGCTACGGCCTGCAGGTGTTCGACTGCTACCGCCCCGCACGGTCGGTACGCGCCTTCGTCGCCTGGGCGCACGACCCGCAGGAGCAGTCGCGCCAGGCCATCCAGTATCCCGGCCTGGAAAAGCCGGCCCTGCTGGGCGGTTACATCGCCGAAACCTCCGGCCACAGTCGCGGTGCCACCGTCGACCTGGGCCTCCTCGACTGCCGCAGCGCGCCCTGCCGCCGCGTGGACATGGGCACCGACTTCGATTTCTTCGGGCCCCGCGCACATACAGACGCAACCGACATCAGTGCCGAACAGCGGCGCAACCGCCAGACCCTGCTGCAGGCGATGCAGCGCCAGGGCTTCGCCAACTATCCGCAGGAGTGGTGGCACTTCACCCTCAGCCCCGAACCCGACCCGGGCACCGCCTACGACGTGCCGGTGCGCTGAGCCGGGGCGCCGCTACAATGCGCGCTCACCGAACGCCTGGACCACGATGAACCTGCCGCTGCACTTTGGATTGCTGGGCACGCTGGAAGCCGGGCTCATCGCCCTGCTGGTCGGCCTGCTGGTGTACGCGCTGTGGCAGCGGCTGTGCCGCTGGGCGGGCTGGTCGCTGGGGCACGCCATCGGCTGGGCCAGCGTGATCTCGGTGGTGGCCTCGGCCGGCATCGATGCATGGAAGCTGTTCTACATGGGCATCGTGCGGCTGGAGTCGCCGTTGTACGCGCGGCTGTACCTGGCCACCATCCACGACCCGAACGAACTGGGCTCGCGCGTGGTGCTGGAAGTGGCCGGTGCACTGGGCGGTGTTGCTTTGGGCTGGCTTGTGTTCAGTTCGCGCTCAGGCGAAAAAATCGCCAACCCGGACTGAGTTTTCGTTCGCATCCGGTTAAATCCGGGCCGATTGAATGGGCGTGTTACCAACCGCTCACCTGCGCGTAACCACCGCGGTAAAGGAGCGCTGCGCGGTTGTGGTTAAGACCGCGTGCGCGCCCCGATCGGCGCGCAAGATCGATTCACAAACGGGCTGGCAGTGTGGGGCCGTGCGGAAAACAACGAGCCGCGCACCATCCCTAAAGGAGACCACCCACATGACTATTCGCAACCGCAAGCCCCTGATCGCCCTGATCGTCGCCGCAGGCAGTGTGCTGGCCATTCCGGCGATGGCGCAGACCGCCCAGCAGAGTGCAGCGCAGGCCCAGACCCAGGCCGCGCAGGCCCAGCAGTCGGCAGCGCAGGCAAGCGACGCGGCTGACGCGGCGAGCGGCGCGGCCGCCCAGGCC
>NZ_CAUQPH010000053.1:0-25663 GCF_963519925.1 uncultured Stenotrophomonas sp.
GGCTGGCGCCTGGGCCAGCGCGCGGCCCGCCGGCTGACGCTGGAGCAGGGCGGCACGCAGCAGGTGGTGGCGGTGGAGGGCCACGGCGAGTCGTGGTCGATCGAGGTGGATGGCACCCCGGTATCGGCCACGGGCCGGTTGCTTGGCGAGCGCCTGGCGCTGCAGGTTGGAGAGACCCTGCAGCGTGCGCGCGTGGTACGCGACGGCAGCGAGCTGTACCTGTTCGGCAGTGACGGCGTGCAGCGCTTCACCCTGCACGATCCGGTCAGCGAAGCCGACCATAGCGTGGCCGATGCCGGCAGCCTGGTCGCGCCGATGCCGGGCCGCATCGTGGCCACCCTGCTGGCCCCGGGCACGCAGGTGGTGCGGGGTACGCCGCTGCTGGTGCTGGAAGCGATGAAAATGGAGCACACCCTGCAGGCGCCGGCCGACGGCACGGTGCAGGGGTACCGGGTCAAGGCGGGCGACCAGGTGGCCGACGGCGCGGTATTGGTGGATTTCGAAGCCAACGCCTGACCGGCTTTACTGGCGCATCGTGGCGTCCGTCACCATGTCGTGCACGTTCAATGCCTGCATCAACTGGGTATTGGCGACTTCGGCGATCGCCCTGCCCCGGTGTTCGAACAGCCACTCGTTCTGCTTGTGGAACTCCGGCACGTCACCGAGCTGCCGATACGCTTCGCGCAGCGCCACCCGCGCCTGTACCGGTTCGGTGCCGTCCATCAGCGGCTGCAGCAGCGCCACCGCGTCGGCCGGTGCGCCCTGCCCGATCTTCTGCATGGCCTGCACCACGGTGCGCCAGTTGCCGATCACCGGGCTCTTCTGTTTCTGCAGCAACGGGTCGTACTCGGCAAGCAGCCGGTCGGCCAGCGCCTGCTCGCCCTGGCGCTGCGCCAGGTAGACCAGCGACAGCAGGCGCAGCATGCGGTCGGGCATGCCCGGGTGGTTGGGGTCGGCCAGCTGTGGACGCATGTCCGCGGCGATGCCCGCCAGCGCGCGGGCATCGCCCTGCTGGCAGGCGGTGTCGACCACCGTTTCCAGCAACTGGCGGTGCACGCGGAAATCGGGCGACTGCGTGGGCATGGGTTCGGTCGTCAACGCCTCGCGCATGCCCGTGCAGTCGTCCTGGTCGGCCGCCAGCAGCAGGCGCACGCGAACGTTCATGAGCGCCTGCAGTTCATCGCCGGGCTTGCCGAGCTGGGCCATCACCTCGCCCGCCTCCTTGTAGCGCCGCATGGCGATCAGCACGTCGGCGCGTGGATCGGCGGCCGGACGATGGGTCAGCTGCTCGGACTGCCGGAAGTTCCGCAGGGCTTCGTCGTAGCGGTTGCTGCCCAGCTGGATCCAGCCCAGGTTGGCGAAGGAATATGCGCGCAGCGCGTTCGAGGGCACCGTGGCGGCATGGGCGTAACGCTCCGCATCCTCGAACCGGTTGTCCAGCAGCAGATACCACGAGGTCGTGTACAGGCCCGCGTAGGAATCGGGGTAGACGTCGGCCAGCACGCGCCAGTCGTCCAGCGGCCAGGACACCGGACTGAGCTCGTTGCTCCAGGCCTTCAGGTACAGGCGCTCGCGGTGCGGCAGCCGCTGGCTTACCGCCAGCGCGCGGGCCAGATGGGGCTGCGCTTCGGCACGCTGGTCCAGCCGCACCAGCAGCCGGGCCAGGCCGACGTGGGCCATGGCGAAATCCGGATCGGCATCGATCGCCGCTTCGAACAGCTTCGTGGCTTCGGAAAAGCGTCGCCGGCCCATTGCGCTCTCGGCCAACGCGAAGGACTTCAGGGCCTGCAGGTTCGAGGTGGTGGCCTGCGGCAGCGGGACCGACTGTTGCACCGAGGCCACGGTTTCGCCCAACCCCGCGCGCAGCTGGCCGACCACGTCGTCCACCGCCGCGATCACGTCGGAAGCGGCTTCGGCCTTGGCGTTATAGCTGCGCACCACCGCGCGGCTGGTGGGGTCGAGCAGATCGACGCTGACCAGGTAATGGCCGCGGGCCTCGCGGATGGACGGTGCCAGCACGATGCGCGCACCCTCGCGCGCCGCCACGTCGCTGGCCAGCTCACGATCCAGCGCGCGCGTGGACGGCACCCGCAGCAGGTCGCGCGATTCGGTGACCTTGCTGCTGGAAAGCACGTTGACGTAGCGCGACTGCTCCAGGCTCATCAGCAGCGCGCGCTGCAGCGACGCGTCGAACAGCGCTTCGCCACTGGCGTTGTCCACGTCGGCCAGGACCACCCAGTCGCGCTCGGCGAAGGCAATGGCCGGCGCCGGTCGCAGCAGTATCCAGGTACCGAGCCCCAGCGTGGCGATCAGAGCGACCTGGGCCGCGAGCGCCGCCGGTCGGCGCCATACCGGCAGCACACGACGCGCCTTGGCGTTCCCGCGCGGCATGCGCAGCGGGGTGATGCCCAATTCGCCGGCCTCGAATACTTCCTGCGACGACGGCACCGACTTGAAGCGCCAGCGGCCGTACGACTTCCAGAGCAGCCGGTCTCCGCGCTCGCCCAGCAGGGTGCTGGCGCGCCGGGTCAGGGTTTCGGCCACGGCCGACATCAGGATCTGTCCGGGCCAGGCCAGCATCATCAAACGCGCCGCCATCGGCTTGGCCAGGCCCTCCACCTCGACCGGCTTGGCACCGGCGGCGACGGCCTCCGCACTGTTCTCCCAGATCAGCACTTCCCCGACGTGCAGGCCGGCGCGCGCGCTGAGTTCGATGCCCCGCTGCTTGCCGATTTCCAGCAGTTCGCGCTGGTAATCCAGTGCAAACCCCAGCGCATCGATCGGCCGCTCGAACAGCATGAACACGCCGTCGGAACGATCGATCTGCTGCCCGAGCCAGTGCTGCTGCAGCGCCAGTACCAGCCGGTCGTGCTGCTGGAACAGTTCGGCCGCCATGCTGTCGCCCAGCCGTTCGACAAGCCCGAGCGAATCGCACAGGTCGGTGAACAACAGGGCCTTCAGCAACGGGGGCTGGGTCGAGGGTGCGGCGTCGCCGTTCATGTCAGGGCCAAACCACCTTGTTTGGATCGAACTCTGCCGTGTCCAGCGTAGCACTTCGCCAGCCCACGCCCATGATGGCGACCGGACTCTGGGTGACGCCGTCCAGGGCGAACACCGCTTCGGTGTCGACCTCATTGATGGCAGCGGTGACGAAGGCAGCCAGGCCGGCCTCGGTGGCCGCCATGTACACCGCCTGCGAGATGTGGCCCACGTCCAGCAGCAGGGCACGGTAGGCCTTGGCGTGGTTGCGGTACTTCCAGTTGGTGCGGGCGAACCGCGGCACCAGGACCAGATGCGCCGCCGCATCGGCGAACCAGTCCTGGCCGGACAGCATGGCCTCTGCCACGTCCCGCAGCGGCCGCTCGCAGTGGCGTGGCAGCGCCAGCAGCGCATGCTGCACCGGGTGGTAGTGGTACAGACCCGGCTCAAGGCCTTCCACGCGCTGCACCAGCAGATACGTCTCGGTAGGATGCAGGCCGCCGCCGGACGGCACGTTCTTTTTCAGGAACGCGGTATCGGCGTCCATCTCCACTACGGCCTGGGCCTTCACCGTACGCTGCAGGAGCTGCGCCAGCTGCTCCAGGTCGACAGGGCGTGTTGCATCGAAATTGCGGCAGGTGGTGCGGCGTTCCAGCAGCTGGTCGTACGCGGTGGCGCCCACGGCGGGGAGGGGCTGATACGTGCCCGGGTGCGCCTGCACCGTCGGCGGCGGCGCACCAAGCTGCCTGCGCAGGTCCTTGGCGGTGACCATGGCGCTGTCCCGCATCTGCGCGGCGCTGTTCACCCCACTCCAGCGGGCATGACGATGCACCAGTGCCGCCAATGGCCACCAGTGGCCGTCGCGCATGCCTTCGTCGCGCTGGCGGTGCCTTGCGTGTTCGTCGCCGTCCGATATCAGCAATCCCGCCTCCAGCAGGGCCTCCCAGTCTGCCCGGGCGCCCGCCACGTCGCTCGATTCCGTCCATTGACGGGAACTCAGCGAGCCGAGCAGCTCACGCTGCGCCGGGCTCACCGGCACGGACTGATCGAGGTGGGCGGCAAGGGCCAGCCAGGTGGTTTGGGTAGTGACGTCCGCACGTCCGGCAAGAATGGCCTCGAGGCCGAGGCTGACCTCCTCCCGCGGTTCAAACATGACAGTGGTGCAGCGGCGCAGTTTCATTTCGGAATGACCTTCGAAGGGCGGGGACATTCTAGGGCGCACGCCCGGCGATGCGGTGGTCGTGTCCGGTAATCGACCCGGCCTGCGTTCTGCGTGGGATCGCAGATTCCGCTGGACGGCCGCGGCTACATTAGCGGGCGCCCTGGCCGATATACCTGACTCCACTCAAAGGATCGAACACAATGAGCAGCGACAAGCCGGAAACGAACAAGATCTCTCCCGAAATCGCGGCAAAGCTGGTGGGCAGGCTGATCGACGACGCCGCGTTCCGCGAGCTGTTCCAGGAAGACGCGGCCAAGGCCCTGGCCGAACTGGGCGTCAACGTGGACACCCAGCCGCTCTGCTGCGATATCCAGCAGCTGGCAAGCGTGGAGGAGCTGCGCGCCGTGCAGGTGCAGCTGGAGCAATACCTGAGCACGTCGTCGCAGGCGATGTTGCTGCCGCACTGCTTCGAGGCAGGCAAGGCCGCCGACTCGCTGGAATGAGCGTGCCGCCGGCCTGCGCCCCGCCTATCGGGGACGCAGGCTGGCGTCGGCCAGCGTGTCGCGCACGCTCAGCGGCTGCATGAGCTGCATGGGCGCCAGTTCGGCAAACGCTTGGCCGCGATGGTTGAACAGCCATTCGTTCTGCTTCTGGAACTCTTCCGCATTGCCCAGCCGACGTTGCGCCTCGCGGAGCACCACCCGTGCCTGGACCGGTTCGGTACCGTCCAGGATCGGCCGCAACAATGCGTCCGCCTGGGCCGGCTGGTCCTTGCCGAGTAGTTGCATGGCCAGCACCACCGTATGCCACTTGCCGACCAATGGGCTCTTCTGTGCCGCAAGCAGAGCCCCGTACCTGCGCAGCAACGCATCGGCACGCTCTTGGTCGCCCTGGCGCTGCGCCAGATAGGCAAGCGACAGCATGCGCAACAGACGGTCCGACAGATTCGGGTTGGCAGCGTCCTTCAGCAACGGCAGAAGCTGATCTGACGCCGCAGCCAATGCCGCGGGATCCGGCCGTTCGCAGACGGTGTCCACCACCGCGCGCATCAGCAGCACATGCGTGCGGAAGTCGACCGATCCGGTCGGTTCCTTCTCGCTGGCCAGGGCATCGGTCATGCCGGTGCAATCGTCCTGGTCGGCGGCGAGCAGCACGCGTACACGCTGGTACATGATGGCCTGGAGTTCGTCACGGGCCTTGGGCAGCTGGGCCAGCAACGCGTGTGCCTCCTTATAGCGGCGCTGGGCGATCAATACGTCCACCCGCGTGTCGCTGGCGCTGCGGCCGATCACCTGCTCGGACAACTGGAAGCTGCGCAAAGCCTCGTCATAGCGATTGGTACCCAACTGGATCCAGCCCAGGTAGCCGAGGGTGCCGGCACGCAGAGGGGCTTGCGGTGCCGAAGCGGCGCGTGCGTAGCGCTCGGCTTCCGCGAAACGGTTATCCAGCAACAGGAACCCGGCGGTGTTGGCCTGCCCGGCGAAGAAATCGGGATACACCTCCGCCAGCGCCCGCCAGTCTTCCAGTGGCCAGCCATCCGGACGCAGCTCGCTGCTCCACGCCTTCAGGTACAGGCGCTCGCGGTGCGGCAACCGATCGTTGAGGGCCAGCGCCCGCTGCAGGTGCGGCAGCGCTTCGGCGCGCTGGTCCAGTCGCACCAGCAACTTGGCCAAGCCCATATGGGCCATGGCGAAGTCCGGATCCGCGTCGAGCGCCGCCTCATAGAGCCTGGCAGCCTCGGTGAAGCGATACCGGCCCATCGCGCTCTCGGCCAGTGCAAACGACTTCAATGCCGGCAGGTTGTTGGTGGTGGCCTGCGGCAACGGCACCGACTGTTGCACCGAGGCCACGGTTTCGCCGAGGCCGGAGCGCAGGCGACCGACCAGGTCGTCCACGGCGCCGACCACGTCGCCGGGGGAACGCGCGTCGGCCTGGTAGGTGCGAACCACCGCTCGAGTAACCGGATCCATCAGGTCCACAGCAACCACATACTGCCCCTTGGACCGACGGATGCTGGGGGCCAGCACCATCCGCGCGCCCTCGCGTGACGCCACGTCGCCGGCCAGCTCCCTGTCCAGCGCGTGCTCTGCCGGCACCCGCAGAAGTTCGCGCGATTCCTTCACTTTGCTGGAGGACAGCACGTTGACGTAGCGCGACTGCTCCAGACCCAATAGAAGCGCACGCTGCAGGCTGTCGTCGAACAACTTCTCGCCGCTGGCATTGTCGACGTCGGCCAGCACCACCCAGTCGCGTTCGGCGAAGGCGATGGCCGGCTCGGGGCGCAGCAGCATCCAGCCGCCGATGCCGAGTACGGCGAGCAGGGCCAGTTCGGCTGCCAGCGCGGCCGGCCGGCGCCAGAGTGGCAGCTTGCGCTGCGCCTTGGGGTGGGCCTTGGGCATGCGCAGCGGCGCAAAGCCCGGTTCGCCCACCTCGAACACCTCCTGCGCGGTGGGGATGCCCTTGAACAACCACGGGCCATGTGCGCGCCACTGCAGGGTGTCCGCGCGCTCGCCCAGTTCGCTGCTGGCGCGACGCGTCAGCGATTCGGCCACGGCCGACAGCAGGATCTGGCCGGGTCGCGCCAGCCCCATCAGGCGCGCCGCCATCGGCTTGGCCAGGCCCTCCACTTCCACCGGCTTGGCCCCGGACTGGATCGCCTCCGGGCTGTTGTCCCAGATCAGCACCTCGCCCACGTGCAGCCCCGCGCGGGCGCGCAGCGGAATGTTGCGGCGCTTGCCCAGCTCGTGGAGTTCACGCTGGTAGTCGAGCGCGAAGCCGAGGCCATCGATGGCGCGATCGAACAACAGGAACAAACCGTCGGAGCGGTCGATCTGCTGCCCATTCCATTGCTGCTGGAGCGCGAGCACCACCCGGTCGTGCTGCTGGAACAGATCGGCAGCGGCGCTGTCGCCAATGCGCTCGACCAGCACCAGCGAATCGCACAGATCGGTGAACAGCAGGGCGCGCAGCATCGGGAGCTGGTTCGACGGTCCGTTGTCGCCGTTCATTGCAGACCCCGCTCAGGGCGCGGCGATCGCGGAGCGCGACCAATGCAGGCGATTGCCGCCCTGGCGCTTGGCCTGGTACAGCGCGTTGTCGGCGCGTGCGTACCAGTCGCTCCAGTCGCCCAGCGGGTCGATCAGGCAGACCCCGATGCTGACCGGGCACACGTGCGGCTGCGGCGTGGTGCGGCCCATCAGCCCGTGCACGGCGCTGAGGATGAATTCGGCGGCGTGCTGCAGGCTGTCGGCGTCGGCCACCCGCAGCAGCAGGCAGAACTCGTCGCCGCCCAGGCGGCAGGCGCGATCCTGTTCGTTGGCCACCGAGCGCAGGATGTTGGCCAGGCTCTGCAGCACGCGGTCGCCGGCCTGGTGGCCGTGTTCGTCGTTGACCTGCTTGAAGTGGTCGCAGTCGATCAGCAGCAGGCCCTGCGGCGCGTCGCCTTCGTGGCTGCGGCATTCCTGCAGGTACAGGGCCAGGCCGCGGCGGTTGTGCAGGCCGGTGAGCTCGTCGGTGCGCACCAGCTCACGGGTATGGGTGAGCTGGTGGGTGGTGACGTACAGATTGTCCAGCGCGGTTTCCAGGTCGTGGTTGCGCCGGCGCAGCTGGCGGATCAGGACCTGTTCGTTGCTGACCACGCGCATGATCGAGCGGCGCAGGAAATAGGCGACCAGCCCCGGGTCGCGGTCGACCAGGCGCTGGAAATCGGTGTGGTCCAGTTCCAGCACCAGCGCATCGGTGCAGGCGCGGGCGTCGGCGCTGCGCGGATGGTCGCCGATCAGCAGGCCGAGTTCACCGAAGAACTCGTGCGGGCCCAAGGTCTTGACCACCAGGTCTTCGCCGAAGTCCAGTTCGATGCCACCGCTGACGATGACATACATGGTGCTGCCAGGCTGGTTGCGCAGGAACAGATGTTCGCCGGCGCGCAGGTGGCGATGCCGGCCGAACTGGGTGAACAGCGCGAACTCACCCGCGCTCAGAACGGCATGCACGATGTCAGCCATCGCGGTCCGCGCGATGCCTGAGGCTGGTTCGCACACGTTCGTCGCAAGATTCCCGGTCATCCCATACACCCGCTTCCAAGCGTCCCCCCGGTGAGCAAATGAGGATATCACCCATTAAAAGTGTGCGCCTCATCCCATTTCCGTATCCCGGCGCCCGGATTTCACCCGGCGCTCCGGCCCATCCCTTCCCAACGCGGCGACCGGGTCGGACCGGCCATTCCCCGCCGCATGGTGCGCATATGCGGACCGTAGCATCTGGTTGCGCCATATAAAAGAAGGGCCGCCCCTACAGGGGCGGCCGTGTTCGGGGTGGGTTCCCGGGGAGCCGGCCAACGGCCGGCGCTACCCGGGTGGCGCCGCCACCCGGCGGCGGCCGCAGCCGCCGGTTCCGGGCGTCAGGCTGCCCGGAATTGTTCTTCCTCGGTCGACCCGGTCAGGGCGGTGGTCGAGGACTGGCCCTGCTGGATGGCCTGGGTGACCGCGTCGAAGTAGCCGGTGCCGACCTCGCGCTGGTGCTTGACCGCGGTGAAGCCGCGGTCGGCGGCGGCGAATTCGGCTTCCTGCAGTTCCACGAAGGCGCTCATCTGGCGGCGGGCGTAGCCGTGCGCCAGGTTGAACATGGAGTAGTTCAGGGCGTGGAAGCCGGCCAGGGTGATGAACTGGAACTTGTAGCCGTAGCGGGCGATTTCCTTCTGGAAGGTCGCGATGGTGGCGTCGTCCAGGTTCTTCTTCCAGTTGAAGCTGGGCGAGCAGTTGTAGGCCAGCAGCTTGCCGGGGTACTTCGCGTGGATGGCTTCGGCGAATCTGCGCGCGAATTCCAGGTCCGGCTTGCCGGTCTCGCACCAGATCAGGTCAGCGTAGGGGGCGTAAGCCAGGCCACGGCTGATCGCCTGGTCCAGGCCGTTGCGGGTCTTGTAGAAGCCTTCGACGGTGCGCTCGCCGGTGGCGAAGGGCTGGTCGTTGGCGTCGATGTCGCTGGTCAGCAGGTCGGCGGCTTCCGCGTCGGTGCGGGCCACCAGCAGGGTCGGCACGCCCAGCACGTCGGCGGCCAGGCGCGCGGCGTTCAACTTCTCGATGGCCTCGCGGGTGGGCACCAGCACCTTGCCGCCCATGTGCCCGCACTTCTTCACCGAGGCCAGCTGGTCTTCGAAGTGCACGCCAGCGGCGCCGGCTTCGATCATCGCCTTCATCAGCTCGAAGGCGTTGAGCACGCCGCCGAAGCCGGCTTCGGCGTCGGCGACGATCGGCTGCAGGAAGTCGATCTCGTCCTTGCCTTCGGCGTGGTGCAGCTGGTCGGCGCGCAGCAGGGTGTTGTTGATGCGCTTGACCACCGCCGGCACCGAATCGGCCGGGTACAGCGACTGGTCCGGGTACATCTGGCCGGCCAGGTTGGCGTCGGCGGCGACCTGCCAGCCGGACAGGTAGATGGCGTTGAGGCCGGCCTTGACCTGCTGCATGGCCTGGTTGCCGGTCAGCGCGCCGAGCGCGTTGACGAAGTCCTTTTCATGCAGGTACTTCCACAGCTTCTCCGCGCCGAGCCGGGCCAGCGAATGCTCCACGTGCACGGTGCCGCGCAGGCGCACCACGTCGGCGGCGCTGTAGTTGCGCTGGATGCCGGCCCAGCGCGGGTCGGTATTCCATTCGTGCTGGATCTGTTCGGCGGTCTGCAGGTGGCTCATGGCGTTCTCCAGGTGGTGTCGGTCAGCGGGGCAGAGCCCCGCTCTACGGGTGGGGTCAATCGATGCGGGCGTAGGCCGGCAGGGTGAGGAAATCGGTCAGTTCGTCGCGGCGGCTCAGCTCGCCGAGCAGGGCGATGGCCTCGTCGATGCGCGCGCCGCCCGGCAAGGCGCTGCGGTCGCCCAGGCGCGCCGGCAGTGCGGCCAGGGTGGCGTCGAGCAGGGCCAGGTCGATGGCAGTGCCGTCGTCCAGGTGCTGGCCGGGCACGTGCAGCCACTGCCACAGCTGGCTGCGGCTGATCTCGGCGGTGGCCGCGTCTTCCATCAGGTGATGGATCGGCACGCAGCCGTTGCCGTCCAGCCAGGCGGCCAGGTAGCGCACGCACACTTCCACGTTGCCTTCGAAGCCACTGCGGGTAATGGTTCCGGTGGGCGCGGCGATCAGCTCGTCGCGGCCCACGCGGACGTCGCGGCGCAGCACCGCGTGCTGGTTCGGGCCGGGCATGTGCGCGTCGAAGATCGCCTGCGCCACCGGAATCAGCGCCGGGTGCGCGACCCAGGTGCCGTCGTGCCCGGCGGTGACTTCGCGCAGCTTGTCGGCACGCACCCGCGCCATGGCCTGCTCGTTGGCGGCGGCGTCGTGGTTGATCGGAATCTGCGCGGCCATGCCGCCCATCGCATGCGCGCCGCGACGGTGGCAGGTCTGGATCAGCAGCTCCGAATAGGCCTTCAGGAACGGCTGGGTCATGGTCACCTGGCCGCGTTCGGGCAGCACCTTGTCGGCGTGCTTACGGAAGGTCTTGATGTAGGAAAAGATGTAATCCCAGCGTCCGCAGTTCAGGCCGACGATGCGGTCGCGCAGCGCGTGCAGGATCTCGTCCATTTCGAACACCGCCGGCAGCGTTTCGATCAGCACGGTGACCTTGATCTGGCCATGCGGCAGGCCGAGCATGCCTTCAATGTGCGACAGCGCGGTTTCCCACAGCGCGGCCTCTTCCATCGACTGCAGCTTGGGCAGGTAGAAGTACGGGCCGCGCTGGCGGCACATCAGGGTGCGGGCGTTGTGGAAGGCGAACACCGCCGCGTCGAACAGGCCGCCGGCCAGCGGCTGGCCATCGATGCGCACGTGCTTCTCGTCCAGGTGCCAACCGCGCGGGCGCACGATCAGCACCGCCTGCTCGTCCAGCGGGCGCAGCGCGTACTGCTTGCCCGGCTTGCCGTCCACGCCCGGTGCGGTGTGGGTCAGGTCGCCACGCACCGCGCCGATCAGTGCCTGCTGGCCAGCCAGCAGGTTGCGCCAGGCCGGGGCGGTGGAATCCTCGAAATCGGCCATGAACACCTTGGCCCCGGAATTCAGCGCGTTGATCACCATCTTCGGGTCGGTCGGGCCGGTGATCTCGACGCGGCGGTCCTGCAGGGCGTCGGGGATCGGGGCCACGCGCCAGTCCTCGTTGCGGATCGCGGCGGTGTCGGCGCGGAAATCCGGCAGGCCGCCACCGTCGAAGAAGGCCTGGCGCTCACGACGGGCCTGCAGGCGGCGCTGGCGTTCGGGTTCCACCGCGCGGTGCAGCGACACCAGCAGCGCCAGTACCCCCGCCGGCAGCAGCGCGGACTGGCCGGCGAGCTGGGTGGTCAGGGCGATGCCCGGCGTGGCCGGTGCATCGGCCGGGGTGGGCTGGGCGGTGGCGAAGGCGGCGACAGCGGACATGTCCAACTCCTGCGTTGGGGGTGATCCCACCGTGCGCCGGGGTGTTGTATTTGACAAAGCAGTTATTGCAATGCATTACATAAGCACGGCTTATATTCATGACGCCATGACCACGCCACGACCGCCAAGTCCTCGTTTTTCCTACAAATCCGATCGGTTGAAACCGCTGCGGGCGTTCTGCCAGACGGTACGCCTGGGCTCGGTCTCACGGGCGGCTGAGGCGCTGTTTGTCAGCCAGCCGGCTATCAGCCAGCAGGTACAGGCGCTGGAACGAGAGCTGGGCGTGGTGCTGTTCGAGCGCAGCGGGCGCCGGCTGGTGCCCAGCCGCGAGGGCCAGCTGCTGTTCGAGATGGCCCAGCCGCTGGTGGAAAGCCTGGACGGCCTGGAAGCCAGCTTCCGCGACAAGGTGAAGGGCCTGGACGCGGGCGAGCTCAACATCGCGGCCAACAGTTCCACCATCCTGTACCTGCTGCCGCGGATTGTGGAACGCTTCCGCCAGCGCCATCCGGACGTGCGCCTGACCCTGCACAACGCGATCAGCGCCGACGGCACCGACCTGCTGCGCAGCGACGCCGCCGACCTGGCGGTGGGCTCGATGACCGAGGTGCCGGCCGACCTCAGCTACGCGCCGGCCTACCGCTTCGAGCAGGTGCTGATCGCCCCGCCCGACCATCCGCTGGCGACCGCGCCGGAGCTGACCCTGCAGGCGATCTCGGCCTACCCGCTGGTGCTGCCGCCCAAGCGCCAGATCACCTACCGGCTGGTCGACCAGGTGTTCCAGCGCCAGCGCGTGCCCTACACGGTGGCGCTGGAGGTGGGCGGCTGGGAGGTGATCAAGCAGTACGTGGCGATGGGCATGGGCATCTCCATCGTGCCGGCGCTGTGCCTCAACGATGCCGACCGCGACCGCCTGGTGACCCGCTCGATGAGCGCCTGGTTCCCCGAACGCAGTTACGGGGTGATCGTGCGCCGCGGCCGTTACCTGTCGCCGCAGGCCCGCGCCTTCATCGAGCTGATCCAGCCGGACCTGTTCAGTCCGCGCAGCTATGATGAAAGCGGTCATTCCGAACGCTGACGCGCTGCCATGTCGATCGAACTGCGCCACCTGCGCTATTTCCTTGCGGTGGCCGATACCCTGCACTTCGGCCGCGCCGCCGAGCGGCTGGGCATGTCGCAGCCTCCGCTCAGCCAGCAGATCCGCCAGCTGGAAACGCTGCTCGGTGCGCGCCTGTTCCTGCGCAGCAACCGCCGCGTGGAACTCACCGAAGCCGGGCGCGTGCTGCAGGCGCAGGCCACCGAAGCATTGGCACGGGTGGACCAGGCCATCGAACTCACCCAGCGCGCGCAGCGCGGCGAGACCGGCGAGCTGCGCATCGGGCTGACCCGGGCCACGCCGTTGTCCACGCAGATTCCGCGCGCGATCTTCGCCTTCCGCCAGCAGTTCCCGCAGGTGCAGTTGAAGCTGCGCGAAATGAACACGCTGCAGCAGATCGATGCGCTGGTGGCCAACGAACTGGATGTTGGGCTGATCCGCAAGCGCGCGTTGCCGACGCCGTTGATGTCACGCAAGCTGTTCAGCGATCCGCTGGCGCTGGTGGTGCACGACCAGCATCCGTTGATCCGCGCGCTGCCGCCCGGCGCGCCGGTGGCGCTGCGCCAGTTCGCGCATGAGCCGTTCGTGGGTTTCCTGCGCGAGGTGGGCGCGGGCATCCACGATCACTTCATTGCGCTGTGCCGCAGCGCCGGGTTCACCCCGCGCATCATCCAGGAAGCCGGCGAGGCGTCGACGCTGATCAGTCTGGCCGCGTCCGGTCTGGGGGTGACGGTGTTGCCGGCGTCGTGCAGCCACATCCATGTGGAAGGTGCGCGCTTCGTGCCGCTGAGCGATCGCGCGGCCAGCTCGGAAGTGCATGTCGCTTACCGGCGTGGCGGTACTTCGCCGCTGATCACCCATTTCACCCGGCTGCTGCAGGGCGGTTTCAGCGACTGACCGCGAGCGCGGCCGGAGCGGGTTGCACGCGGCGCCCCAGCCGCCAGGCGATGCTGGCGCCGATGACGGTCAGCACCGCAGTGAAGGCGCACACGCCCCACCAGTCCCAGCGGGTGTAGAACACGCCGCCCGCGGCGCCGGCCAGGCTGGAGCCCAGGTAGTAGGCGAACAGGTACAGGGCCGAAGCTTCGGCGCGCATGACCCCGGCACGGCTGCCGACCCAGCTGCTGGCCACCGAGTGGCCGCCGAAGAAGCCGAAGGTGACCAGGGCGATGCCCACCGCCATGCAACCCAGCCACGGCAAAGCGAGCATGACGATGCCCAGGGCGATCAACGCGTAGCAGATGCCGAGCACGCGGCCACGGCCATGCCGGGTGGCCTGCTGGCCCATCCAGGCCGAGCTGAAGGTGCCCACCAGGTACACGCTGAAGATCAGCCCGACCACGGTCTGGCTGAGCCGGTACGGCGGTGCCAGCAGGTGGTAGCCCAGGTAGTTGTAGAGGGTGACGAACACGCCCATCAGCACGAACGCGGTGGCGAACAGCCACGGCAGGCCGGGATCGGCGAACAGCTGGCGCCAGCGCGCGGGCAGTTCGCGCAGGCCACCGCGGCGGCTCTGGAAGTGGCGCGAGGGCGGCAGCTGCATCCACAGCAGCACGGTGCTGAACACGGCGATCAGCGAAACCGCGCCGATGCCCCAGCGCCAGCCCCAGTGGTCGGCGACGATGCCCGCGATCAGCCGCCCGCTCATGCCACCGACGGCGTTGCCACCGATGTACAGGCCCATCGCCAGGCCGAGGGCGCGGCTGTCCATTTCTTCCACGAGGTAGGTCATCGCGACCGCCGGCACGCCGCTGAGCGCGATGCCGAGCAGCGTGCGCAGGACCAGCAGCGTGGTCCAGTCATCCACCATCGCGCTGGCCGCCGAGAGCACGGTGGAGGCGAGCAGTGCGGTGATCATCACCCCGCGGCGGCCGACCCGGTCGGAGATCAGCCCGGCCACCAGCATGGTCACGGCAAGCAGGCCGGTGCTGAGCGACAACGCAAGCGCGCTGTTGGCGGCGGACACGCCGAAGTGGCGGCTGAACTCGGGCAGCAGCGGCTGTACGGTGTAGAGCAGGCCGAAGGTTGAGAACCCGGCCAGGAACAGCGCCACGGCGGTGCGCCGGAAGGCGGGCGTGCCCTGTTCGATGTGCTGCGACGGGGCGGAAGGGTGGTCGGTGGAGCTGCGCTCGGGCAGCGCTGCGGTGTCGCCGTTCATTGCTTCTGGGCCCGTGGGGGTTGGGCCGGTGCGTGAGGGTCAGCGCTCACGATAGGCAGCTGGTTCGGGTCGATCCATAACCTGACGGGTCTGGATTGAGAGGTTTTACGTATCAATCCAGCATTGCGAGGGCCGGCCAACGGCCGGCGCTACCGGTGAGAATCGCCAGATGGACCGGCTCCCTCCCCGGCTTCGACATGCTGGGCCAGGGCCCTCCCCGTATCGCCATGCCCGGCCGGGGCCCCCCCGGCATCGCCATGCTGGGCCGGGTCCCTCCCGGCATCGCCATGCTGGGCCGGGACACTTCCCGGTAGCGCCGGCCGTTGGCCGGCCCTCGTGATCTCAAAGCGCCTGCCAGGTGAACCCCTCGCCACGCCGGTAATACACGCGCGAGGCCTTGCCATACAGCGCACCCGCATCGACCAGCCCGAAAAAGCGGCCATCGGCGCTGTTGCCGCGATGGTCGCCCAGCATCAGCACCTTGCCGGTAGGAACGGTCAGGTCCTGGATGTCCGGGCCCCCGCCCTGCCCCAGGTCGAGCTGGGCCAGGGTGCGGCCGAAGTCTTCCACCTCGTCGGTGCCGGCCTGGGCCAGCGGGTGGCCGTTGATGCTCAGGTGCCCACCGCGCAACGCCACGCGGTCGCCGCCGACGGCGGCGATGCGCTTGATCAGGCGGGTGCCGTCCTGCGGCGAATCGAACACCGCCACGTCACCGCGCTGCGGCTGGCCGGTGTGCAGCAGCTCCACGCCGGTGAACGGCAGGCGCAGGCCGTAGGCGCGCATGTCCACCACCACGCGGTCGCCGGGCATCAGGGTGTACTGCATGGAACCGCTCGGCACCTGATAGTGATTGGCCAGGCTGTCGCGCGCGGCGGCCAGCAGGCCGAGCATGACCAGCAGGGGCAGCGCTTCCTTCTTCAGCCAGTGGAGCAGACCTTTGGATTCGGGTTGGGCGGTGGCAGCGGTCATGAGGGCGATCCTTGCGGGCGTGAATGGGGTCTGACCATGGCGGCGCTCCGGAGTTCCCTGCGTGACGACCAACGGTATGCCCGCCTGAGGCGGGCACCCTTCGGGCCGTCGACAAGCGACGTTGGCAACGGCGTTGCCGCTGCCTGCGTCACCTACCGCCGGCTGCAACGGCTGGTAGGGCACGCAAGGAGCGGCGCAGCCGCGAGTAACGTCGCCCGCGACGGCCCGGAGGGTGCCCGGCCACGGCCGGGCATACCGTTGGTCGTGCCCCGATACAGAAAAACTACACGTTATTTACGCGCGCCGGTCATGCGGGTCATCGCCCCTTTATGGCCGGCGCGCGCATCGTGTCGACACCGCGCCCACGGGCGCTTTGTCGAGGTGTTCCATGACCATCCTGTTGCTCCGGCAGCCGTCGCCGGACCCGCTGCCGGTGCCGGCCCAGCTGGCCGGCCACGCCGTGCACTGCCAGGACTGCGCCACGCTGCCGGCGCTGCTGCACTGCCTGCAGCAGGCCCGGCACACGGCACCGGCCTGGGTGCTGATTGAAACCGCCAGCGCCGAGCCGGCGCAGTGGGCCGCGCACGGCCGCGACCTGTGCGCGGCGCTGGACGCGCTGCCGGCCCCGTACATCGAGATGGCGGCCAACGACGACGACAGCCTGGACGCCCACCTGCATCCGCTGCATGCGCCGGCGGCGCAGGTGGTGTGCAGCAGTGGCCGCGATGACGCGTGCCGGTTGTCGCTGGCGATTGCCGCGCGCCGTTTGCAGACCGTTGTCGGGAGCGCCTGAGCCATGTCGATCTTCATCATCCGTGGCCCGGAAGCCGCCGGGCAGCTGATCCGTACCGCGCAGCCGTTGCCGGCGCCGGTGCTGAAGGCGCTGGTGCATCGGGCGATCGATGCCGGCACCACGGTGGCGATCCGTGCCTGTGGCTCCGAACAGGAACTGCTGGACGCGTTGCGCGTGGCGGATCACAGCCGCGGCGAGGTGACGTTGCTGGATCCGGGCGCGTGCGTGGGCAGCGCGCGCTTGCAGCGGTTGTTGCCGCACCTGCACAACGCATACGTGGAAGTGCATGACGATGATGCGGGCGCGCCGGAAGCGTGCCTGCCGGAGCACGTGGGCCAGCGCATCGGCGTGGCGCACGGGTACTGCGCGCAGAGTTACATGCATGCGCTGGAGATCGCGTTGGATCACCTGGGATGCAGCGAGGTCGGATGCCGCGTGGGAACGTAGGCGGTAGAGCCGACTGTTAGTCGGCTGCCGTTCGCGCGGCGATCAAACGTCCGTGGACCGCGCGTTGCCGACTAACAGTCGGCACTACCGGTTGGGCGTCCGGCACCGGATACGCGAACGGCGGGGTTTCCCCCGCCGTTCGCATTTACGTGGATCGATTTATTTCAGGCCGCGGTTGACCAGCAGCGGTTCCACCGACGGGTCCTTGCCGCGGAATTCGCGGTACAGGTCGGCCAGCTCGACGCTGTTGCCGCGCGAGAGGATCTTGTCGCGGAACACCTGGCCATTCTCCGGCTTCAGGCCGCCGTGCTCCTTGAACCACTCGAACGAATCGTGGTCGAGCACTTCCGCCCAGAAGTACGCGTAATAACCGGCCGAATAGCCGCCACCCCAGATGTGGTCGAAGTAGGTGGTGCGGTAGCGCGGCGGCACCTGCGCCAGGTCGACCTTGAACTTCTTCAGCGCGGCCGCTTCAAACGGCGCGACGTCCTGCAGCTTCGCGTCGGCCGGCTGGGTGTGCCAGGCCAGGTCGAGCAGCGCGGCCGACAGGTACTCGGTGGTCGCATAGCCCTGGTTGAAGGTGCGTGCCTTCAGGATCTTGTCCACCAGTGCCTGCGGCATCGGTTCGCCGGTCTTGTAGTTCTTCGCGTAGTTAGCGAACACCTTCGGGTCCAGCGCCCAGTGCTCGTTGAACTGCGACGGGAACTCCACGAAATCGCGCGAGGTGCTGGTGCCGGCGATGGACGGGTATTTCACGTTCGAGAACATGCCGTGCAGCGCATGGCCGAACTCATGGAACATGGTGGTGACGTCGTCGAAGCTCAGCAGCGCCGGCTGGCCAGCGGCGGGCTTGGTGAAGTTGCAGACGTTGTAGACCACCGGCTTGGCGCCGGTCAGGCCGTTCTGCTCGACGAACACGTCCATCCACGCGCCGCCGGACTTGCTGTCACGCTTGAAGTAGTCGGTGTAGAACAGCGCCAGCGAGGTGCCGTCCTTGTCGAACACTTCATACACCTTCATGTCCGGGTGGTAGGTCGGAATGTCGGTGCGCGGCTTGAAGGTGATGCCGTACAGCTGGGTGGCGGCATAGAAGACGCCGTTCTGCAGCACGTTGTCCATCTCGAAGTACGGCTTGATCTGCGACTCGTCCAGGTCGTACTGCGCCTTGCGCACCTGTTCGGCGTAGAAATCCCAGTCCGAGGCCGCGAGCTGGAAGCCGCCCTTCTGGGCGTCGATCACCTTCTGCATTTCCGCGATCTCGCCGCGGGCCTTGCTGGTCGCCGCCGGCACCGTGTCGGTCAGCAGCTTCATCGCGGCCGCCGGGGTCTTGGCCATCTGATCGGCCAGGCTGTAGGCGGCGTAGTTCTCGAAGCCAAGCAGCTTGGCCTTCTGCGCCCGCAGCTGGGCCAGGCGCTGCACGGTTTCGCGGGTGTCGTTGGCATCGCCACGCTCGGCGCGGGTTTCCGACGCCTTCAGCACGGCCGCACGCTGGTCGCGGTCACTCAGCGAGGCCAGCACCGGCTGCTGGGTGGTGTTCTGCAGCGGCAGCAGGAACTTGCCTTCCAGGTTGCGCGCCTTGGCATCGGCCGCGGCGGTGTTGATTTCTTCTTCGCTCAACCCGGCCAGTTTGGCCTTGTCGTCCACCACCACGGCGGCCGCGGCGGTGGCGGCGACCAGGCGGGTATGGAACTTGGTGGCCAGCGTGGTTTCTTCCACGTTGAGCTTGCGCAGGCTGGCCTTGTCGGCGTCGGACAGCTGCGCGCCGGCGCGCACGAATTCCTGGTAATCGCGCTCGACCAGGCGCTTCTGCACCGGGTCCAGTCCCAGCGCATCGCGCTGGTCGTAGATGCTCTTGATGCGCGCGAACAGCTTCGGGTCCAGGCTGATTTCGTCCTGGTGTTCGGCCAGCTTCGGCGCCACCTCTTCCTGGATCTTCTGCCGCGCTTCGTTGGTGTCGGCCTGGACCAGGCCGAAGAACACGCGCGACACGCGGTCGAGCGTTTCACCGCTGCGCTCGAGCGCTTCGATGGTGTTGTCGAAGGTGGCCGGTTCGGCGTTGTCGGCGATCTTGCGCACTTCGGCCAGGTGCTGCTTCATGCCTTCATTGAAGGCCGGCAGGTAATCACTGTCCTTGATGCGGTCGAACGGCGGGGCCTGGAACGGCAGCGTGCTGGCGCTCAACAGGGGGTTGGTGGAGGCGTCTGCCGGCTGCTGCGCGGCGGGGGTCTGGGTGTCGGACACGGGGGTGGACTCCTTGCCGGAACAGGCCGCCAACGCCAGGCTGATGGCGGCGGCCAAGATTACGGTACGCGACATGAAACGGGCTCCTGGAATGAGGTGACGCGGCGTTGGACCGCAGCCGATCACCCTACTCCCATTGCCCGCACCCGGCATGTGCCGGACGTGGCGCCTGGGCTTGCCTCAGACGGTGCCGCGGTTCTTGCCCTGCCACGGCCGGTAGTACTCGCGGATGGCGGCCATGTCGGCCACGTCGTCGCCGCTGGAATAGAACAGCGGACCGATGCCGATGGTCTTTTCCGGGTAGTGGAAGTAGCACGCCAGCACCGGCACATCGGCCATGCGCGCGATCTTCAGGAAGCCGGCCTTCCAGTGGGTCACCGCCTTGCGGGTGCCTTCGGGGGTGATCGCGTACCACAGCCGGTCGGAATTGCGCAGCAGGCTGACCGCCTGTTCCACCGTTCCCTGCGGCGAGCTGCGGTCCAGCGGGATCACGCCCAGGGTGCGCAGCAGCGGCGACAGCGGCCACCAGAACAGCGAGGCCTTGCCCAGCACCTTCACCTGCATGCCCAGCGCGATCTTGGCCGCCATGCCCCAGAAGCCGTCCCAGTTCGACGAGTGCGGCGCAACGATGAACACCAGTTTAGGCACGTCCGGGAAGGTGCCGGTGACCTTCCAGCCGCCCAGGCGCAGCGTGCAGCGCGCCAGCCAGCGCAGGAAGCGGTTCGGTTTGACCTGCGGCATGCTGGGCGGCACGGCCGGCAGCAACGGACTTCGGTTGTTCAAGCAATCACTCCCAATTGCGTGTGGTGCGGCCGCGCTTGATCTGCGCACGGCCTTTCTTTTCATCCAGCCGGCGCAGCTTCGCGCCATAGGTGGGCTTGGTCGCCACGCGCGCCTTGGGCACGCTGAGGCTGGCCTGGATGAAGGCGGCCAGGCGTTCGCGCGCGTCCTCGCGGTTACGGTCCTGGGTACGGAAACGCTGCGCGTCGATGACCAGCACGCCTTCGCCGGTCATGCGCCGGTCGCGCCGCGCCAGCAGGCGGGTGCGCAGCGGTTCGGGCAAGGAAGGCGAACCGGCCACGTCGAAACGCAGCTCCACGGCGGTAGCGACCTTGTTCACGTTCTGCCCGCCGGCGCCGCTGGCGCGCACGAACCGCTCGACGATCTCCGTGTCCGGAATCGCCAGGTGGTCGCTGATGGTGACAGGCCCGTTTCCCATGGGCCGCATTGTAAAGGCAGGACCGCCGCCTGAGGTGACCGCAATGTTCACCAATGACGTCGAAATGGCGGGGAAAAGCACGGTATGGGCCGGAACCGCCGGGCCGTGGCCGGGCGCGCCGGCGGCTGGGCGTGGGCCACGGCGGTTTGACGGCCGCGCAGGTATGCTCGGGTTTCCATGAAACCGCAGGAAGCACCACCATGATGTCGACCCGTTCGCCGGCCCGCCGCAGCCTCACCCGCCTGGCCCTGACCCTCGCGCTGGGCTTGGCCGCCATTGCCCCGGCGCTGGCTGCGCCGCCGACGGACGCGGACATCAACCGCCTGCTGGCCGCATCGCGCGCGCAGAACATGCTCGACTCGATGGTGCCGCGGATGGAGGAGATGCAGCGCCAGCAGTTCCAGCAGATCGCCCAGCAGCGCAAGCTGGACGACGCGCAGAAGGCGCAGCTGCAGCGGATTGAACAACGCAGCAGCGAGACCATCCGCCAGGCGCTGTCCTGGCAGCAGCTGCGGCCGATGTACGTGGACCTGTACAAGAAGACCTTCAGCAAGGAAGACGTGCTGGCCATGGCCGAGTTCTACGAGAGCTCGGCCGGGCAGAGCCTGCTGGACAAGACCCCGGCGCTGATGCAGAACGCGATGGTGGCGATCCAGGACCGCATGCAGCCGCTGTTCGTGGACCTGCAGAAGGATCTGGAGGCGATCGTGAACGAGGGAAACGCGCCAGCGGCAGCGGCTCCAGCCAAGAAATGATGCCCCCTCGGTAGCGCACGACCGTTGGTCGTGCGGCTCACGCCGCTACCAGCCGAACAGATCCATCGCTTTCCGGAACTCGCCGTCCACCGGGGCGGTGACGTCCATCGGGGTACCGTCCGGGTGCGGGAAGCGCAGCCGTTCGGCGTGCAGCAGCATGCGATGGATGCCCTGCATGCGGAAGCTGCGGTTGTGCCGGCCATCGCCGTGGCTGGTGTCGCCGATCAGGTGATGCGAGAGATGCTTGAGATGGCGGCGGATCTGGCGGAAGCGCCCGGTCTGCGGCTGGCAGCGCAACAGCGCATAACGCGAGGTGGCGAACTCACCCACCGGCACCGCGATCTCGCCCACCGCCACGCGCTGGAAGTGGGTGATGGCCTGCTTCTTCACTGGCTTGCCCGGGCCGCCGTCCAGGTCGTGGTCGACGGTGAACGCCTCTTCGGCCGGCCAGCCCCGGCAGATCGCCAGGTAGTCCTTGGTCACGTCGCCGCCCATCAGCGATTTACCCAGCACGCTGGCGCTCTCGCGGTCGAACGCGAGCAGCAGGCAGCCGCTGGTGGCGCGGTCCAGGCGGTGGACCAGGAAGATCGGCCGGCCCAACTGCTCGCGCAGGCGGTCGGCCAGGAAATCGTCTTCGCCGCGGGCCAGCTTGCTGTCGTGGACCATCAGCCCTGCAGGCTTGTTGACCACGGCCAGGCGCTCGTCCACGTGCAGCAGCTGCAGCGGCGGCATTGCCACCGGCGCCTCGACCGGGGCGTCGGCGAGCGTGTCGAAGTCGGTCACCGGCGCCACCACGCGCTGGCCAGCGAGAACAGGCCGGCCGCACCACTGGCAATGCTCAGCATCGGCGTGTCGCCGACGTACCAGCCACCGGGCTGCATGCCGTACAGCACCGCCGCCACGATCAGCAGGCCGACGCCGGCAATGGCGGCCACGGCGCGCTTCTGCAGCTTCTGCAGGTTGGTGTTGAGCGCTACCAGGTCCTGCGAGCGCATCGACAGCTCATGCCCGCCTTCCACCTGCTGGCGCAGCCAGGCGTGTACCAGGCGCGGCATGTCCGGGGTGTGGGTCATGATTTCCGGCAGGCGCTTGCGCAGTTCCTTCAGCACCCGGCGCGGGCTGTAGCGCTCGCGCAGGATGCGTTCCAGCACCGGCCGCGCCACCGCCCAGATATCCAGTTCCGGGTCGAGCTGGCGGCCCACGCCTTCGATGTTGAGCAGGGTTTTCTGCAGCAGGATCAGCTGTGGCTGCAGGGTCAGTTCGTAACGCTGCGCCACGCGGAACAGCTTGATCAGCACTTCGGCCAGCGAGATCTGCGACAGCGGACGGGTGAAGTACGGTTCGCATACCGAACGCGCCGCCGCTTCGAGTTCATCGATGCGCACGTTGTTCGGCATCCAGCCGGCTTCGACATGGAGCTCGGCCATACGCCGGTAGTCCTTGTTGAAGATGGCCATGAAGTTTTCGGCGAGGTAGTACTGATCCTCTTCGGACAGCTGGCCCATGATGCCGAAATCCAGCGCGATGAAACGCGGGTTGTCCCGCCGCAGCGGATCGGTGTCGACCCAGATGTTGCCGGCGTGCGCGTCGGCATGGAAGAAGTTGTCGCGGAACACCTGCGTGTAGAACACGCGCACGCCCTTGGCCGCCAGCGCCTTGCGGTCGATGCCGGCCTTGTCCAGCGCGGCGATGTCGTCCGACGGAATGCCCCACACCCGTTCCAGGGTGAGCGCGCGCTCGGCGGTGTGGCTCCAGATCACCTCCGGCACGTACAGGTCGTCCGAATCGACCCAGTTGCGGCGCAGGACGCTGGCGTTGGCGCCTTCGCGCTGCAGGTCCAGTTCGGCGGCCAGGGTGTTTTCAACTTCAGCCACGACTTCGCGCGGGCGGATCTTGTCGGCACGGGGATGCGCGCGTTCGACCAGTGCCGCCGCCGACTTCAGCAGCGCGATGTCGGCGTCGATCTGCTTTTCGATATCCGGGCGCAGCACTTTGACCACCACCTGGCGGCCATCGGCCAGGGTGGCGGCATGGACCTGGGCGATCGACGCCGAGGCCAGTGGCTGCAGGTCGAAGCTGGCGAAGGCCTCGGCCACCGGCCGACCCAGTGCGGCTTCGACGATGCGCTGCGCGGTGGCGCCGTCGAACGGCTTCACCCGGTCCTGCAGCAGGGTCAGTTCATTGGCGATGTCGGCCGGGATCAGGTCGCGGCGGGTGGACAGGATCTGACCGAACTTGACGAAGATCGGCCCCAGGTCCTGCAGTGCCAGGCGCAGGCGCGCGCCGCGCGACTGCGCGGCGATGTCGGCCGAGGCGCGCGGCACGAACGGCTTGGCCAAGCGCAGCCAGCGCTCCAGCGGGGTGCCATCGAGCAGGTCGTCCAGGCGGTAGCGCAGGATCACCCGCCCGATCCGGCTGGCGCGGAACACGGCCTTCATGCGCGCACCTGGGCCAGGCGCTGCACGCGCACGGCCAAGCGTTCGACGTCGTCGCGCATCACGTCCACATCGTCATGGAAGGCTTCCAGTTCGGCTCGGGCTACCACGTCGCGCGACTCCTCGGTGACAAAATCGGCGGCGCTGTGCGCCAGGTCGGACGCGCCACGGCGCGCATGCTGCAGGGCCGAGCGCAATGCATGGGCCACCTGCACGCCCAGCACCTCGCCGAACACCCGCACGAACGGCAGCTGCCAGTCCGGGTCGAAGCGGCTGGCCAGCTGCTGCAGGCGACGCGCCAGCTCGGCATCGCCGGACACCTTGACCCGGCCCGCCGGGGCATCGCCGCCACGGCGTGCGTTGGCCAGGAACGGCAGCTGCGCCAGCACCCCGCCCAGCGTGCTGCGCACGGCCAGGTCCGGTTCCTGCTGCGGGTCCACCGGCCCCACGGTGAGGCGTTCGCCCTCCACCCCGATCCGCATCGCCAGCGACGGCGACTCCAGGGTCAGGGCGATGTGGCGGCGATCCAGCGCGACCAGCGCGCGGCGGGTTTCGGGGTCCAGCGCCAGCGCGCGGTTGAGCGCGAGCTGCAGCGCATTGCCGGCCAGCGGCTTGAGGGACGAGAGCAGGGAACGGGGCATTGCATCATTGTACCCGCCGCCTTGACGCGTAGAGCCACGCCCTGCGTGGCTGAACCACCGTCGGCCGTTCCAGCCACGCAGGGCGTGGCTCTACGGGGGAAATGCTTTCATGATGGGCATCCTCACACGCATGGCAGGAGCGGCAGCAGCATGGGCAAGATCCGGGTAGGCATCATTTTCGGTGGCCGTTCGGCCGAACACGAGGTCTCGCTGCAGTCGGCGAAAAACATCCTGGATGCGCTGGACAAGGACCGCTTCGAGGTGACCCTGATCGGCATCGACAAGCAGGGCCAGTGGCACGTGAGCGACCCGGAACGTTTCCTGCTGAACGCCGCCGACCCCGCGCGCATCGCGCTTGACCGCTCCGGCCACGGGGTGGCGGTGCTGCCGGGCGCCGACCGCCGCCAGCTGGTGCCGGCCACTCCGGCAGCGGCGCTGGACCAGATCGACGTGGTCTTCCCGATCGTCCACGGTACGCTGGGTGAAGACGGTTCGCTGCAGGGGCTGCTGCGCATGGCCAACCTGCCTTTCGTCGGCTCCGGTGTGCTGGGCTCGGCGGTGGCAATGGACAAGGATGTGGCCAAGCGCCTGCTTCGCGATGCCGGGCTGGCGGTAGCCCCGTTCGCGTGCTTCACCCGGGCCACGGCAGCCGCCGCCGACTACGCTGCGCTGGTGGCGACGCTGGGGACACCTCTGTTCGTGAAACCGGCCAACCAGGGCTCGTCGGTAGGGGTGAGCAAGGTGCGTACCGCGCAGGAATTCCGGGACGCGCTGGCACTGGCGCTGGAGTACGACCACAAGGCGTTGGTGGAGTCGGCCGTCAACGGTCGCGAGATCGAATGCGCCGTGCTGGGCAATGCCACGCCGGAAGCGAGCGTCTGCGGGGAAGTGGTGGTGCACGACGAGTTCTATTCGTACGACACCAAGTACATCAGCGAAAACGGCGCGGACGTGGTGGTGCCGGCCGACATCAGCGCAGACGCGCAGCAGCGCATCCGCGATATCGCGGTGCGGGCCTACCAGGCGCTGGACTGCGCAGGCCTCGCTCGCGTTGATGTGTTCCTCACCCGCAGCGGCGAGGTGGTGATCAACGAGATCAACACGTTGCCCGGCTTCACCCGGATCAGCATGTATCCCAAGCTGTGGGCCGCCAGTGGACTGGACTACACCGCGCTGATCACGCGATTGCTGGAGCTGGCGCTGGAGCGGCATGCCAGCGAGCGCTCGCTGCGCAGCTCGATTACTTCGGACTGACCGGTAGAGCCACGCCCTGCGTGGCTGAACCACCGTCGGCCGTTCCAGCCACGCAGGGCGTGGCTCTACGCACTGTCGGCCGTTCCAGCCACGCAGGGCGTGGCTCTACGCACTGTCGGCCGTTCCAGC
>NZ_CAUQPH010000054.1:0-24737 GCF_963519925.1 uncultured Stenotrophomonas sp.
GCCGCCAACAGCCCGCCACACCACGACGCGGCGAGCCAGCGTGCGGGCCAGGCGGCGCGCAGATCAGGTGGCGACGCCTGCAGCGCTTCACGGATGCGCGCGTGCTGCCGCTGCTGCAGCGGATTGAGCGCGGTTGTATCGGCGAACAGCAGGTCGGCGCTGTCCTGCACGATGGGGTGGGTATCCAGCCGGCGCACCAGCCACTGACGATCCAGCCGCCGCGCGCGCCACGTCGCGGTGCCCGCGACGACAAGCAGGGTGGCCAGCAGCACCACCGACGCGATGTTGATGCCGGCCAGGCGTGCCGCGACCGCGGTGAGCGCCACTGCAGGCGGCACCAGCAGCAGCGCGGTGATCCACCACTGCCTGCGCCGCGCGCGCTGCCATGCCGCGTGCACTCGGTTCATGCCCCCGCTCCGCGTCGCCTTGCGGTGGCCATCCAGCGTTCCAGCGCAAACAGCAGCACGACCAGGACCAGCAGCCAGTTGGCCAGATCCCGGGGTTGCTGCACGGGGGCGCTGGCCCCGGTCAACGGTCGCTGCGACGCCGCCGGTGCCAGCTGCGGCGGCGACAGCGGCTGCAGCTGCTCGAGCAGGCGGCGCGGGAACGATGGGTCGCGCAGCATCGGCAGCGCATCGGGCGACAGCGGCGCAGTGAAGCGCAACACGTGGCCGCGGCCGAGTGCATGCCGCACCAGGGCAGTCTGGCCGCTGGCATCGCGTAGCACTGCCGTGCCATCGCCCTGCGCCACCTTGGTGGAACGGGTCAACACCCGTCCACCGGCCGCGACCCAGTCGTGCCAGATGGGCGGGAGCGGTGCATCGGCCAGCCACACGCCGATCTGCCCTTCTTCGGGTACCGCCCCGGCGGCGAGCGGTGCCGCCAGCGGCCGCCCACTCCATGCGCGCTGCACGGCATCGAGAACGCGCAGTGCCGACGCATCCTGGTCAGCACCGGCCACGCGCAGCTGCGGCGCGCTGACCTGCACGGCCGGGTCAACCGGGGCAGCGACCGGTCGCCATTGCACCGCACGCGACAACCGCGGCCGCTCGCCGTCGAGCCCTGGCATCGGATCGGGAACATAGACCGTCAACGCGGTGCCGGCCGGCAGCGTCTGGTCAAGCTCGCGCAGCAGGCTGGCCAGCGGCTGCGTGGCGTTGGGTGGCGCGTCCTGCAGCGGCGGGAAGCCGGGTGCCAGCCAGTGCCCTTCGCTGCCCGCCGGCAGCGCCGGAACGCTCACCCCCGGCGCCACCACTACCCACGGCGGCGTCTGCACCGGCGCGCCATGCAGCAACGGCCTGGCCAGCAGCAGCGCCAGCGCGGCCAGCAGCAATAGCCGCACCAGCAGCAGCGGCCACTCATCGAAACGGACCCGCTGGCGGGGGCGCGCCTTGGCGCGCAGCCAGCGCAGCGCCGCGAACTCCAGCGGTGCGTAGTGATGACGGCGGGCCAGGTGGATCAGCAACGGCACCAGCAGCGACGCCAGCGCCAGCAGGCCCAGCGGGAACAGCAGCGACAGGCTCATCGCGCGTCCCCGGCCAGCATCCGCAGCGGTGCATCCAGTGGCTGGTCGGTATGGGTCACCACATGGGCCACGCCGCCGCGCTGCAGCCGGGCCTGCAGCACGCGCTGCGCCTCGGCGAAACGAGCCAGGTAGTCATCGCGGATGGCGCGGCCATCGCCCAGCAGTTCCTCGCCGGTTTCCGGGTCACGGAAACGGTGGCCGTCCTGGAACGGAAAATCGCGCTCGTCGGCGGTCAGGACCTGCAGCTGCACCACGTCACGGCGGGCAGCGGCCAGCCGTTCCAGCAATACCGTGCCGGCTTCGTCGAAGCCATCGCCGAGCGCCAGCAGCATGTCGTTGGCCTGCACCCGCTCCCAGACCGGGCGCAGCGCCTCCGCCGCCGGCCACGCACCGCTGGCGCGCAAGCGGTGCAGCAGCAGGTGGATGCGGTCGCGCTGGCGCGCGCCGCTGCCGGCGGGAACCAGCTGCACGCCTTCGCCGGTGATGGCTACCAGGCCGAAGCGGTCGCCCTGCTGCAAGGCCAATTCCACGATACAGGCCGCGGTGGCGCAGATATGGTCCAGCCGCGAACGCCCTGGTTGTGCAAGGTCGTGCTGGCGCGCGGACGCCGTTGCATCGACCAGCGTCCAGATCGTCACCGGGCTTTCGCGTTCGGATTCGCGCACGAAGAAGCGGTCCGACCGCGCGTACAGCTTCCAGTCGATCTGGCGCAGCTCGTCGCCTGGCTCGTAGGCACGGTACTGCGCGAACTCCAGCCCGGCGCCGCGGCTGCGGCTGGCATGCTGGCCGATGCCCTGCGCACCGATCGCACGCCGTGGCAACAGCCGCAGCGCCTTCAGGCGGCTGCGGACATCGGCAGGAATGGCGATCGGGGCGTTCGGGCTCACGGCGGGCTCAGGCGGGGAAGGGCACGGCCTGCAGCAGTGCGGCGATCACATCGTCGGCGCCCTTCTGCTCGGCTTCGGCGGCGAACGAGAGCAGCAGGCGATGGCGCATCACCGGCGCGATCAGCGCCTGCACGTCCTCGCGGGTGGCGGCGAAGCGACCCTGCAGCAGCGCGCGCGCCTTGGCGGCCAGCACCAGCGACTGTCCGGCGCGGGGACCGGCGCCCCACTTGATCCAGTGGTTGACTGCATCCGGCGCACCGGCACCCGGACGGCTGGCGCGGACCAGGCGGGTGATCCAGGTCAGTACGTCATCGCTGACATGCACCTGGCGCACGGCTGCCTGCAGCGCCAGCACATCGTCGGCGTGCATCACCTTCGGCACCGCGCCGGCATTGCTGCCGGTGGTCTGTACCAGGATGTCGCGCTCTTCCTGTTCGGTGGGGTAATCCACCCGCACGTGCAGCAGGAACCGGTCCAGCTGCGCCTCGGGCAGCGGGTAGGTGCCGGCCTGTTCGATCGGGTTCTGGGTGGCCAGCACGAAGAACGGCGCCGGCAGCGGGTAAGTGGTACCGGCGTAGCTGACGGTACGCTCCTGCATGGCTTCCAGCAGCGCGGCCTGGGTCTTGGGCGGCGTACGGTTGAGCTCGTCCGCCAGCAGCAGGTGGGTGAAGATCGGGCCCTGCTGGAAGCGGAAATGGCGGTGGCCGGTGCCGTGGTCTTCCTCGAGCAGTTCGGTGCCCAGGATGTCGCTCGGCATCAGGTCGGGCGTGAACTGCACGCGCCGGAACTGCAGCTCCAGCGCATGCCCCAGCGAACGCACCAGCAGGGTCTTGCCCAGGCCCGGCGCGCCTTCCAGCAGCACATGGCCGCCGGCCAGCAGGCCGATCAGCAGCTGCTCCACCACCGCATGCTGGCCGACCACCGCCGTGCCCAGCGCATCGCGCAGGGGCTGAAGCTTGGAAAGAAGGGCGTCAATGGGGCTGTCGTTTTGCATGGCACGCTCGCAGGAAGAGGGCGTAGAGCCACGCCCTGCGTGGCTGCACGGAAAAACAAAGAGAATCAGTTATTCAACGCATACATCACGATGTTCACCCCGAACCGGGTGTTGTCCTCGGCCAGGAAGCGCTTGTTGCGCCAGTCGTAATCCCACTCGCAACCGTAATCCTTGTTGCTGTAAAGCACGCCCAGCCGACCATCGACCTCGATCCCCTTCAGATAATCGTGCACGAGGTCATCGCCCCAGCCGTTGAGCTCGAAGCCGGTGGCCGGTGGCCCGTCCGGGAACTTGAAAAAGCTTCGATACAGCGCATGCGTGTTGGGCAGCTTCTTCAGCGCGGCCGGCCCGAACAGCCTGGCCATCTGCGCTTCGAACGACTTGGCGAACAGCCCGTCGATGTCGTGGTTGCAGTCATCCACGAACACGAAACCGCCGTTGCGCACGTAGCGCACGAAGTTCTGCCGCTCGGCGGCGTTGAACTCCACCAGCTTGTGCCCGGCCAGGTAACAGAACGGTGCTTCCAGCATGCGTGGATCAGACAGCGCCACCACATGTTCGGTCGGATCGACCCGCAGCGTGGTGTAATCGATCAGCGAGGTGATCAGGTTGGACGGCATGCGCGCGTCCACGTCCCAGTCGCCCGAGTCGTACTTGAGGCGGGTGAACCAGAAGTCGTAACGCCCGGCCTGCGCGCGGGCGAACGAGGGCAGGGCCGCCAGGGCGGCGCCGCCGAGCATCAGCCGCAGGAACTGCGCGCGGTTCATCGCCGCGCGCGGGCCCCACAGCGTCCGCGGATACCACCTTCCATCAGACCGCGTCGGACAGCGAAGTGAAGGTGAAATCGCGCAGCTTCATCGGCGGGATCATCATCACGAAGCTGGATTCGTCACCGGCCACGCGCACCGGCTTGCCCAGTTCTTCGATGTTGTTGAGCATGATCACCGGCGACTCGTTGAAGCGGAAGTTCTTCACCGGGTACTTGATCTGGCCGTTTTCGATGTAGAACGTGCCGTCGCGGGTCAGGCCGGTGAGCAGCACGGTCTGCGGGTCGACCATGCGGATGTACCAGGTGCGGGTGACCAGGATGCCCTTCTGGGTGCCGCGCACGAGATCGGCCGTGCTCTTGTCACCACCGCTCATCAGCAGGTTGCCCGGGCTGGCGTTGGCGGTCTTGCCCTGCTTCTGCGCCCAGAAGCGCGAATAGTCCAGGTTGGCGACCTTGCCGTTCTCGATGATGGCCAGCTTGTTGCGCGGCAGGCCCTGCTGGTCCCACGGCAGCACCGGCGCCTCCGGGTGCCACGGGTCGGCGTACATGTTCACGCGCGGGTCGTAGACCTGCTCGCCCAGCTTGTTGCCGCCCCCCTTCTTGGACAGGAAGCTGCGGCCTTCATCGGCCGAGCGCGCGTCGAAGAAGTTCATCATGAAGCTGATCAGGCCGGCGGCGGCGGCCGGTTCCAGGATCACCGTGTACTTGCCCGGTTCCAAGGCCTTGGCTTCGGACGACTCGGTCGCTTTGCGCATCGCGATGCGCACGTCCTGGTCGGCCTTGAAGGCGGCGGCGTCCTTGAGGTTGCGGCCGACCCAGCCCGAACCACGGCCGTCTTCGGTGCGCACGGTGCAGGTGTAATCGAAGTTGGTGGTGCGCTGGTAGCCGAAGTTGCCCTTGCTGTTGGCCGTGGCGGAGAAGCCCTGGCCGTCCTCGAGGAAGCCGGCGGCGATCAGGCCGTTGCCACGGCACGGCGCGATCGAATCGGCGGCGACCTTGGCGCGGAACGCCGGATCGATGGCGGCGGTGGATTCGCTGAAGGTCGGGCTGGCGGTGTAGGTCTGCTTGCCGATGGCCGGCATGAACTCCGGGTTCTCCGGGGCCAGACGGGCCAGGTCTTCGGCGCGGCGGACCACGCGTTCCAGCGCGGCATCGTCGAATTCGTTGATCGACGCGGTGCCGGTGCGCTTGCCGAAGGACACGGTGACGGCCAGTTCGGTGTTGTCCACGATGCCGCTGGTGGACACGTTGTTGAGCGCGAAACGGATGTTGCCGTTGATCGAGCCGGCCAGCACGGCGGTGGTCTCATCGGCCTTGGACAGCGCGATGACCTTGTCGAGGATGGCCTTGGCCTGCGCTTCGGTGAAGATACTCATGGAATAAGGGCTCCTGACCGGTCAGCCGAGGCTGCGCGCGGTGTTGATGACGTTGATGCCGTTGAAGCGCGCGGTGGACGAACCGTGCGAGACCGCCGAGACCTGGCCCGGCTGGCCCTTGCCGTCGAAGAACGAGCCGCCGAGGCGGTAGTCGCGTTCGTCGGCCACGGCGCTGCAGGCGTTCCAGAACTCCGGGGTACGGATCTGGTACGCCACGTCCTCGAGCATGCGGGTGATCTGGCCGTTCTTGATTTCGTAGAACAGCTGGCCGCCGAACTGCGCGTTGTAACGCTGCTGGTCGATCGAGAACGAACCGTCGCCGATGATGTAGATGCCGTTCTCGACGTCCTTGATCAGGTCGGACACGCTCAGCGGGGTCTTGCCCGGTGCCATCGACACATTGGCCATGCGCTGGAACTGCACGCTGGACCAGGAATCGGCATAGCAGCAGCCGTCCGACTCGGTCTTGCCCAGGATGTGGGCCTGGTCGCGGATGGTCTGGTAATCCACCAGCTTGCCCTTGCTGATCAGGTCCCAGCGCTTGGTCTTGACGCCTTCATCGTCGTACGCCACCGCGCCGAGGCTGCCCGGCTGGGTCTTGTCGGCGAAGATGTCGACCAGGTCGCTGCCGTACTGGAAGCGCTGCTCGCGCTTGTCCAGGGTAGCGAAGCTGGTGCCGGCGTAGTTGGCTTCGTAGCCGAGCACGCGGTCCAGTTCCAGCGGATGGCCGACCGATTCGTGGATGGTCAGCCAGGTGTGCGACGGGTCCAGCACCAGGTCGTACTTGCCCGGCTTCACCGACGGCGCCTTCAGCTTTTCCTGCGCCTGCTTGGCCGCCGCGATGGCGTCTTCCTTCATGTCATAGGAAGACCCGTAGTTGACTACGCCGTTGGGGGTGAGCACCTTGCCCGCCGCAGCGCCGTCCAGGTACTCGTAGCCCATGCCCATCGGCGCGGACAGGCCTTCGCGGGTGCGGAACTTGCCGCTGGCCTTGTCGATGGCGGTGACCGTCATCGGCGCCCAGATGCGGTGCACGTCCTGGTCGATGTAGGAACCATCGGTGGAGGCGAAGTACTTCTGTTCGTTGACCAGGAACAGCATGGAGTTGACGAAGCTGGCACCGGCGCCCATGGCGGCGGCATTGACGTCCAGCAGCAGATCGACCTTTTCCTTGATCGGCACTTCCATCGCGTTTTTGCGGATCGGCGTCTTCCAGCTCACCTCGCCCACGCCGGGCGCCGCGGCCAGCTGCACCTTGGCGGTCTGCACGCCGGCATTGGCCTTGGCGATGGCCACCGCCTGCTGGGCAGCGCGCGCCACGTCGGTCGGGTTGAGCTGGTTGGTGGCGGCAAAGCCCCAGGCGCCATTGACGATCACGCGGATGCCCACGCCGGTGGACTCGGTGTTCACCACGTTCTGCACCTTGTCTTCGCGGGTGATCACGAACTGGCGCAGGTAACGGCCGATGCGCACATCGGAGTAAGTGGCGCCACCCTGGCGGGCCGCGGCAAGGGCGGCGTCGGCCAGGCGCTTCTTCAGCGCCGGATCCAGCGTGGTCTGCAGCTGCTCGGCGGCGATCGCCTTGCCGAAGAACGACGGCGCGATCAGGCCGCCAGCAGTAAGCCCGGTCAGGGCAAGGAAGTCACGTCTTTGCAAGGCAGCTCTCCACGTCGGTGTGGGGGTGGCAGGAACAAGGCGGGATCAGCGGTACGGCAACAGCGGTGGATCGATTCTTGCGGGCGCGGCGGTCCAACGGTAGTGACGTTTGGCACGGTGGCCGGGCCTTTCAGCCCAGGCTGCGTGCGGTGTTGATGATGTTGATGCCGTCGAAGCGGGTGGTGGACGAGCCGTGCGACACCGCCGACACCTGGCCGGGCTGGCCCTTGCCGTCGAAGAACGAGCCGCCGAAGCGGAAATCGCGTTCATCGCAGATCGCGCTGCAGGCGTTCCAGAATTCCGGGGTACGGATCTGGTAGGCCGCGTCTTCGACCATGCCGGCGATCTGCCCGTCCTTGATCTGGTAGTAGAGCTGGCCGCCAAACTGCGCGTTGAAGCGCTGCTGGTCGATGGAGTACGAGCCGCGGCCGTGGATGTAGATGCCGTTCTCCACGTCCTTGATCATGTCGGCCACGCTCAGCGGGGTCTTGCCCGGCGCCAGCGACACGTTGGCCATACGCTGGAACTGCACGCTGGACCAGGAATCGGCGTAGCTGCAGCCGTGCGATTCGGTTTCGCCCAGCAGGTGCACTTCATCGCGGGTGGCCTGGTAGTTGACCAGGATGCCGTCCTTGACCAGGTCCCAGCGCTTGGTCTTGACCCCTTCGTCGTCGTAGCCCACCGCGCCCAGGCTGCCCGGTGCGGTCTTGTCGGCGAAGAAGTTGACCCGCTCGCTGCCCCAGCGGTAGCCGGCGTCGCGCTTGTCCAGGGTGGCGAAGCTGGTGCCGGCGTAGTTGGCCTCGTAGCCGAGCACGCGGTCCAGCTCCAGCGGGTGGCCCACGTTCTCGTGGATGGTCAGGAACAGGTTGGACGGGTCCAGCACCAGGTCGTACTTGCCGGGCTTGACCGACGGCGCCTTGAGCTTTTCGCGGGCGTGGCGCGCGGCGGCGATGGCGTCCTCCACGGGATCATACGAGTCACGGTAGGCGGTGATCCCGCCGGGCAGCTGGATCTTGCCGCTGGCCTCGCCATCCAGGAATTCGTAGCCCATGCCCATCGGCGAGGACAGCCCGGCGCGGGTGCGGAACTTGCCGGTGCTCTTGTCGATGGCGGTGGCGGTGAACGGCAGCCAGATCCGGTGCACATCCTGGTCGATGAACGAGCCGTCGCTGGAGGCGAAGTATTTCTGCTCGTTGACCAGGAACAGGGTGGAGTTGATGAAGTCGGCGCCGGCATTGGTCGCCGCCGCATTCAGGCTCAGCAGCAGGTCGACCTTGTCCTTGATCGGCACCGCCATGGCGTTCTTGCGGATCGGCGTCTTCCAGCTCACATCGCCCACCCCCTTGACCGGCGCCAGCTGGACCGGACGGGTCTGGATGCCGGCATTGGCGCGGGCGATGGCCGCAGCCTGCTCCACGGCAGCCAGGATCGCGGCCGGGGTCTGCTGGTGCGTGGCGGCAAAGCCCCAGGCGCCGTTGACGATGACCCGAATGCCGATGCCCGAGGACTCGCTGTTGGTGACATTCTGCACCCGCGCTTCCCGGGTGATCACCGCCTGGTTGAGGTAGCGGCCGATGCGCACGTCGCAGTAACTGGCCCCGGCACGCTTGGCGGCAGCCAGTGCGGCCTCGGCCAGTGCCTTGTTGCGGACCGCGTTGGCCGGCTCGAGCAGCTGCTCGGCGGCGATCAGGCGGGCGTGCGGCACCATCAGGCCCGCCAGGCCCATGCCAGACAGCGTCAAAAACTCACGGCGTTGCACAGCGTTCGATTCCCCGGGAACGATCAGCCTTCGACTGTCGTTTGCGACCCGGTGCTGGCACAAGTGACTGCGGTCATGGTTCGATGTGCGCTGATCCGACATTTCCAGACGTCATGAGCCAACAACGCTGGTCCGAGGCCTGCGAGCGCAACCGCCACCCGATCCTGGCCGTGCTGCGCCTACATCTGCAGAGCCGCCACCGCGTGCTGGAGATAGGCAGTGGCACCGGCCAGCATGCCGAATACTTCGCCGCCCAGCTGCCGCACCTGCTGTGGCAGGCCAGCGACCATCCGGACTACCTGCCGGGCATCGCCGAGCGCCTGGCCGCGGCGGGGCTGCCCAATGCACCCGCGCCGTGGCCGCTGCAGGCGGTGCTTGCGCCAGTGCCTGGCCTGGCCCCACTGCCGGAGACCCCGCTGGGCTTCGATGCGGTGTTCAGCGCCAACACCCTGCACATCATGAGCTGGCCGCACGTGCAGGCATTCTTCGCCGGGCTGCCGGCGGTGATGGCCGACGATGCCCTGCTGTGCGTATATGGCCCATTCAATTACAACGGCAACTACAGCAGCGAAAGCAACCGGGAATTTGATGGTTGGCTGAAGGCGCGGGACCCGGCGTCGGGCATCCGGGATGCGGAGGCGGTGGATGCGCTGGCCGCAGCGCAGGGCTTGCGGCTGGTTGACGATGTGGCGATGCCGGCCAACAACCGGCTGCGTGTCTGGCGGCGGTGACCGGCAGGTCGGGTCGCCGCGGACACGCGTGGCGTGTCCCTACGCCAGTTACCGCGCGAATCCACCAAGCGCAGGCTCCTGGGCCTGCTGCGGGACGGCGTGCTGCAACTGGAACGCCTGCTGCTGCTCGATCTCAATGGCGGCGGCGTCCAGTTTCTGGTCCGACACCGCTACCGGCGTCTGCTTGGCCAGTTCGATGTCAAACGGCACCCGCTGCTGGTCATGCGGTCCGCTGCCGTGCTGGACAAGAAAGGCGTAGCCCTTCGATCCAAACACAACGTCATCGACGCGGGAGATCTCGCTCCCTTGCAGCGGTCCGGTGATGCTGCCGGGGTACAACGCCTGGCGCGTTTCCCGGTTGTCCATCGTGCAGGCCAGCGCCGAGCGGCATAACTGCTCCCGTTCCCGCCCGTCCGCGAAGCTGACCTGCCCCCTGTCCTCGGCGGTCTGAACGCCTTCCCGGATGCGGGTCAGCGTTGGGTTCTGCGCGTGACCGGGGTCGTCTGGCGTCGTCCGGTGCTCGCGCTGCGTGGCCAGCTCCACCAGGGCCTGAAGCTGCGCCTGTTCCGCGGGATCGGGCTGGATGGAACGGTGCTCGAACCGCGCCGCCAGCGCCTGGTCGATCGGCTCGGAATCGTTGCACGGATCGACGACCTTGCAGTTGGCCAGTGCCTCGCGCAGATTGCGCTCGCCATCGCGGTCGATCTTCAACCCGTACAGCGCGGTCGCGCCGCCGGCCTGGTACAGCGTCATCGTGTCCAGGTCCATCGGCACGGCGCGCTTCTCGAACAGCGGCTGGTCTCGCAACGTGTTCAGATAGTCGATGGCAGCGTTGCCGGTCAGGATCTCCAGGCCTGCATCGCGGTTCCCCCCGCCCACGTTGGAATGGCCACCGGGCGCGGCGACGTTGATAGCGCGCCCATCCGGCGTCATCCCGGGATCGTTGATGGCCTGGTGCGGAAACAGCTCGCGCTGCTCATGGGCGGCCATGATCGCCACGCGCGAGATCACGCTCGGTGGCAGGCGGGCGTCGAAGTTGGCGGGCATGTTGGTCGCCACCGGGTCCAGCAGCAGGGTGGCCTGTGCGGTCTGGCCTGGCAGCACCAGCGGTGGCAATCGGCTGATGACGCTGATGTTGCCGTTCTTGTCATGGCCAAACCCGAGGCCTTCTTCAGGAACGATGCCGTACTCATCGATCAACCGGAGCAGACCAGCCGTCTGTACCGCGCCACGGCTGTAGCCAATGCCAACAACGCGGATTTCGGCATCAGGATTGGTAGCCTTCCAAGTACTCACCTGCTCGGCGAGCTCGCGGTACGAGCGTGTTATGCCATCCTCCCAAGTACTTGCAAGCATGCCGTCAAGAGCACGGCTCACTGCGTTTTGTTGAGTGCCGATGCCCGCAGCATAATGCGTACCGATCCGACTCTGTGGATCCTTCGAGAGTTCGAATGCTTGGTCATACAACTCCCCCACAGTCGTGCTCGGACCCAGCTTGGGATTCCTGACATCCTGACCCGTTCCATCCAAGAAGGCGAAGAACACATACTCGTTCGCATTGTCGTCTCGTTGAAGCATCGGCACCGACAGCTGCTGCATCTGCTGCCGCAAATCTAGTTCCATCCGAAGGTCATCTGCGCTAGCGGGCCGAACGCCCGCGCTGGAGCCAGCCTTGCCCATGGCAATTCTCCTTTTGCTCAATAGGTATACGTTCTCACCAGCACAAGATCACGGCGCGAGGTGCTGTAGCGATTCCCAGGATCCTGAAGATGCTTCGTTGGAATCGACGCCTTCATGTACAAGCTAATGGTGCGGTCATTGACCTCCAGAAGGATGGAAGGAACACTTTCGTTCTTTCCATCTGGAAGGTCAGCGGCCTCTTCACGTGGAACGAAGTGGCGAACCAGTTCGTCTTTGAAGATGGCCCCGATATCAATCTCGGCTTCGTGCAAAGTTCCGTCCTTCGACCTCCAGGTAACCTTTGCTGGGGCAACAAAGTTGGGAATAGCACCGTAGCTCCCGTTCCATCCCTTGAGGTAATCGTCGCCGTAGGAAGCTGAAGACTTAGTGGGCTTGTCGCGGCCAAAGGCGAATCCGGCGTAAACAACTTGGCACTCGAGCGTGTCATAACAGCGCGGCTCGAAGCTATGCTTGTCAAACCGCAGCGGCCATTCCACCGGCTTGTAGTTCATCTTCGCCGAGATGGCAGGATCACCTTCGGGTACCAATTCACCGCTGGTCAGTACTGGCGTCTCAGGATAGGTATAGCGGACTGACGACACCGGCACGTTCTCCTGCATCTGTGTGTCCGTGGGCGTGGCCGCCCCGGGCGTGGCGCAGGCGGCCAGCGCCAGGCTGGCGACGGCGGCAACCTGCATCGGAATATTCGGCATCGCACTTTCCTCATCATCGCGGCCAGCGGGCATCGGTGCGTCTGGCAACAGCGGAAGCGGCCTGCGTTTGCGCAGGATCGCTAAACCACCCGGTGGCAGTGCCCCGAGTTCTTCTTTCGTCTGTGTGTTGATGATTGCCACGTCGCGGAGCAGCTGGGCGTCGTGTAAGGCGTCCTGAAGCTTCAGGACCCGGTGCCCGCGCAGTTTCCTGTCGTCGTCCATCGCCCGCCTCCGATCATCCCTGTCGTCGCCCGATCATAGACGAGCCTGCGGCCGCCGGTGTTACTGGCTGACGCATTCGACCTCGATCGGCTGGCATTGCCGGTCGATGGGCCTCTGCGCGTGGCGGGCCGGGCGATCAGGCTTCCGTGGAAAATTTGGCCAGGCAGCGCTGGCAGCTGGAGGCGATCTCCTGGACCAGCGTTTCCAGAACGGGGTGTTGGATGGCCACGTCTTCCAACTGCAGGCGCTGCTCCTCGGCCACGCGGGGAAGTTCGAGCGCCATGCTGGCCAGCATCTCCATCGCAACGGCCGGGGCCAGGCGCATGGCGGTGGCGGTAGCCTGCCAATCGCGCAGCGTGATGTCCCACCAGCGATAGTGGCTGCCGACTTTCATGGCGAGCTTTATCTTCCGCTTCTGCAGCTGCGGGTAGGGGAGTGCGCTGGAGATGTCGTAAAGCGGCGCCAGGCGCACCTGTTCGCTATCCAGAAGCAGCGAGTAGTTCTTGGCGTGTGCATCGGTACCGCCAATCAGATAGTTGAACACCAAGGCCCGGAACAGCATCGCCACGTCTTCTTTCGGATGGCTGGCGTGCTGCCACAGGACATCTGCAAGGTCAGCGGCGCCCGGTCCGCCCTGGTTCTGGTACTTGATCTGCGGCATGACGCCAAGCGCCTGGCAGAAGTCCTCCTGGTGGATGCGGATCCATCCGTCAGCGGTAAGCTTGCGGTCATAGCGTTCCACGCAGATGGCGGATTCTCCGTCCATCTCGATCTTCTCGGAGAACGCTGCCGGCATGCCCATCGCGCGGGCAAGGCGCAGGCAGAACATCTCGTTCTCGACGAAGCCGTTGTAGTCACTGCCGGGTGGCTTGAGGATGTGCGTTGTGGGAATACGTCCGCTGGGCACCGCCCAGCCGTCCGCCGTTTTCAGCAATGCAATCTTGGCCTGCGCGCCGGCGAGACTGAACTGGCCAATGTCGCCAAGCCAGCGACCACTGCCGACGTCGCGCCGCACCTGCGAAAGGCGCGCGGCGACCTGCGCATCGCTCAAGGGTTCGATGCCGTCGGCCTCGCCTGCGATGACCGCTTCAACGCGCTCGGATGCGACGAACTGGACAGCGCCTGCGCAGTCTTCGCCCACGTGTGCAAGCAGGGAAACCGGATTGCGTGGTGATACGTGGAAACGAGACGCCCAGCCTTGGAGCGTGTTGTCGTTGTCGGGCAGCAGTCCCCACGCCACCGCCGCTACGGTGCCAGGCGCGTGGGTGGCTGCGGTGAGCGGCAGGCACAGCGACAGCGGGAAAGCGCCGTCCGCGCCCTGCCATTCTGGGGTGTACGTGAAATGCGGGTTGCCGTGCGCATCCTGACGCAACGTACCCATGGGTACACCTTGCATCAGAACGTGAAGGCTCATTTGGGTTTCAGATGCCTGCTGGCGTACGACTGCGGCGTTTCATGCACGCGCAGTGGTTCCACCGTGCTCGTGTGGCCGGTGGCAGCGCGTGCACGTTCCAGGATCTGGGCATACGACAGCGGCAGGCGATGCGGCTCTTTCTGTTGTTGTGATGCCGCAGGAACCGCGCGGTGGCGGTCAAGGATGTCGTCCAGCCCCGCTGCCGGGATGGCAATGCGGGCGGCCTCCGTCTGCGGATCTGCGGCTGCCAGCCTCAGGCCGAGCACGTTCATTACCCGCAACACCAGCTGCAGCTCTGCACGCGGCTTGCCCTTCTCGATATCCACGACCCATTGGCGGCTGACGCCGGATTCGGCGGCCAGGCGTGCTTGGTCCCATCCCAGTGCCTTGCGACGCTGACGGATGATATTGCCGACATCTTCCGGGGTCTTGAAAATAGCCATGTCGAAAATGTAAGCGAGCGAACACATCATTGCAAGTGTATGCGAACGCTTACATATGAATCGGGGCAGGCCATTTCATTGATAGCCCCCATCGTCATGCAGTCGATCGCTTACATTCAGCGAAAAGTAACCGAACGGCGACACCGGATGGATGTCGGCGTTCGGTGACTCGAAAATCAATGTATGGGCGGCATGAGGCAACCCATGGCTTGCCTTCCGCATACGCCATGCATGCGTTGCCTTTCCTACCGTCCGGCCACGCATGGCGTGTCCTTACGCCACCTGCACGATATGCAGCGCCTTCGGGTTGCGCCACTGCGCCAGCAGCACCGCTTCACGTGCCTTGGCCTTGTGCAGGTGCGCTTCCTTTACATGCCCATAGCCGCGGATGTGCTCGGGGATGCTGGCAATCTCCACCGCCAGCGCCACGCGGTCGTCGCTCAGCCCTTCCAGCAGCAACGCCACGGTCTGCTCGTAATCGGCGATCAGCTGGCGCTCGCCCCGGCGCTCCTCGGTACGCCCGAAGATGTCGAACGTGCCACCGCGCAGGAACTTCAACTTCGCCAGCAGGCCGAACGCCCTGAGCATCCACGGCCCGTATTCCTGCTTGATCAGCCGGCCCTGTTCGTCCTTCTTCGCAAACAGCGGCGGGGCGAGGTGGAAGCGCACTTCGAAGTCGCCCTCGAACTGCTGCTGCAGCCGGCGCTGGAATTCGCCGCTGGTGTACAGGCGCGCCACTTCGTACTCGTCCTTGTAGGCCATCAGCTTGAAGTAATAGCGCGCCACGGTCTCGGTCAGCGCGGTGCTGCCGGCCTTGTCCCATTCCACCCCGCGCACGCGGTCGACCAGCGCGCGGTAGCGCGCGGCATACGCTGCATCCTGATAGTCGGTGAGGAAGCGCACGCGGCGCTCCACCAGCTCGTCCAGCGAACGCGACAGGCGTTCGTCGTCCAGCGGCAGGAACGCCACCTCGCCACCGCCGCCATGCCCGGGCAGGCCACGCAGTTCGCGCTCGTCGCCGGTCTCGCGCGGCGCGGCGGTGGCGCCCCATTCGTTGCCCTCCCACTCGCCCGGCGGCAGGTCGTGCAGCGGGCCCGGGGTGCGCTCGGCATCGGTATGGCCGTTGCGGACCAGGCCGGCGGCCTGCTGCACCGCCTGCGGGTCCACCGCGGCCAGACGGCCCCAGGCGAACGCCTGCTGGTTCATCTGCACCGCCGCGCCGTTGAGCTCTACCGCGCGCATCAGCGCCTCGAACGAGATCGGCACCAGGCCCTGCTGCCAGGCATAGCCCAGGATGAACAGGTTGGACGCGATCGCATCGCCGAGCAGCGCGGTCGCCAGCTGGGTGGCGTCCAGCAGCAGCGGCTCGCGCCCGCCCAGCGCCACGCGGATGCCGGCGATGATGTCGGCGGCGGGGAACTGCATGTCCGGGCGCGTGGTGAAGGTGCCCGGCATGGCTTCATAGGTATTGAGCACCACCTGCGAGCGCTCGGCGCGGACCTTCGACAGCGCCCAGTAGTCGTTGACCACCACCATGTCGCAGCCGAGCACCAGGTCGGCTTCGCCGGCAGCGATGCGCACCGCGTGGATGTCTTCCGGCGTGCGTGCGATGCGGATATGGGTGGTGACCGCGCCGCCCTTCTGGGCCAGGCCGGTCTGGTCGAGCACGCTGGCACCCTTGCCTTCCAGGTGTCCGGCCATGCCCAGCAGTGCACCGATGGTCACCACGCCGGTGCCACCGACGCCGGTGATCAGGATGTTCCAGGGCTGCTCCAGCGCGGTGCGGAAGGTCGGCGCCGGCAGGTTCTGCAGCAGGTCGCTGCGGTCGCTGCGCGCGCCCTTGCGCGGCTTGCCGCCGTGCACGGTGACGAAGCTGGGGCAGAAGCCGGTGGTGCACGAATAGTCCTTGTTGCAATTGGACTGGTCGATGTCCCGCTTGCGCCCGAACTCGGTTTCCTTCGGCAGTACCGACACGCAGAAGCTCTTCTGCCCGCAGTCGCCACACCCCTCGCAGACCAGCGAATTGACCACCACGCGCTTGGGCGGGTCGACCAGCTTGCCGCGCTTGCGGCGGCGGCGCTTCTCGGTGGCGCAGGTCTGTTCGTAGATCAGGATGCTGGTGCCCTTCACCTCGCGCAGCTGCTTCTGCACCGCATCCAGCTCGGCGCGGTCGTGGAATTCCACGCCTTCGGGGAACAGCTCGCGCTTGTTCCACTTGCCGATCTCGTCGCTCACCAGCACGATCGTCTGCACGCCCTCGGCGCGCATCTGGTGGGCGATCTGCGGCACGGTCAGGGTGCCGTCCACCGGCTGGCCGCCGGTCATCGCCACCGCGTCGTTGTAGAGGATCTTGTAGGTGATGTTGACCCCGGCGGCGATCGCCTGGCGGATCGCCAGCGAACCGCTGTGGAAATAGGTGCCGTCGCCCAGGTTCTGGAACACGTGCTCGGTATCGGTGAACGCGGCCTGCCCGGCCCAGGTCACGCCTTCGCCGCCCATGTGGGTGAAGGTGTCGGTGCTGCGGTCCATCCAGGTGACCATGTAATGGCAGCCGATGCCGCCCAGCGCACGCGAGCCTTCCGGCACCCGGGTGGAGGTGTTGTGCGGGCAGCCGGAGCAGTAATGCGGCACGCGCGGGAAGCTGGCGCGCGGCAGCGCAAGCTCGGCTTCCTTGGCGTCCATCCAGCGCAGGCGCTGTTCGATCGATTCGTTGCTGAAGAACTTCTGGATGCGGCGTCCGATCACCCCGGCGATGGTGGCCGGGGTGAGTTCGTTGGTGGACGGCAGGATCCACTGGCCCGCTTCGTCGTACTTGCCGACGATGGACGGGCGCTGGCCCCAGCTGGACGGCCAGTTGAAGAACTGCTCCTTCATCTGGCGCTCGATGAAGGCGCGCTTCTCCTCCACCACCACGATGTCTTCCAGGCCCTGCGCGAAACGCGCGATGCCTTCCGGTTCCAGCGGCCAGGTCATGCCGACCTTGTACACGCGGATGCCGATGTCGGCGCAGGCGCGTTCGTCCAGGCCCAGGTACTCCAGCGCCTGCAGCACGTCCAGGTAGCTCTTGCCGGTGGTGACGATGCCCAGCCGCGCACGCGGCGAATCCATCACCACCCGGTCGATGCCGTTGGCGCGCGCGAACGCCTGCGCGGCCTTGACCGCATAGCGGTGCAGGCGCATTTCCTGGTCCAGCGGCGGGTCGGGCCAGCGGATGTTGAGGCCGCCGGCAGGCATCTCGAAGTCCTCGGGCAGCACGATGCGGCGCGCGAACGGATCCACCTGCACCGATGCGGACGACTCCACCGTCTCGGCGATGGTCTTGAAGCCGATCCAGCGCCCGGTATAGCGGCTCATCGCCCAGCCGAGCAGGCCCATGTCCAGGATGTCCTGCACGCCGGCCGGGTTCAGCACCGGCATCATCGCGCTGACGAACTCATCCTCGCTGCCGTGCGGCAGGGTCGAACTGCGGCAGGCGTGGTCGTCGGCCGCCAGCGCCAGTACCCCGCCGTGCACCGAGGTGCCGGCGGCGTTGGCATGCTTGAACACATCGCCGCAGCGGTCCACGCCCGGGCCCTTGCCGTACCACATGCCGTACACGCCCTGGACCTTAGCGCCCGGGAACAGGTTGGTCTGCTGCGTGCCCCAGACCATGGTCGCGCCCAGGTCTTCATTGAGGCCAGGGGTGAACTTGACCCGGGCCGCCTCCAGGTGCGTGCGTGCCCGCCACAGCTCCAGGTCGAAACCGCCGAGCGGGCTGCCGCGGTACCCGCTGATGAAGCCGGCGGTGTCCAGCCCGGCAGCCTGGTCGCGCAGCTGCTGCATCAGCGGCAGGCGCACCAGCGCCTGCACCCCGCTCAGGTAAATGCGGCCATCGGTACGGGTGTACTTGTGGTCCAGCGTGTAGCTGTCGTCCAGCGGCGGGGCCGGCAGGTTGGCGGACGAAGGCGAGGTGAGTTCGGCGGTACTGGTCATGGCTGGCCCGTGCTGACGGCTGGCAGGGCCGCTGCGAAGGGCGGCCGGAAGGGGTGGGATTGTAACAGTCGGGCAATTTCCACCCTTCAGGACTCGCATCCAGGGCCGTGCTGGGGTTAGGATCGGGACGGGAGGTTGTGTGACAACCTGGGGGAGTTTTTATGGCAGTGGGAAGAAACAGGCTGACCGGCATGGTGCTGGCGGCGGGGATGACGGTGTTCGGGGTGTCGGCGCAATCGCTGCCGACGTTGCAGGAGTTCTATTTCGACGACGACGTGGCGGCGGTCGCGCCGGTGGTCGTGTCTGCCGACAGCGCGGACCTGGTCGACCAGCTGATGAAGCAGCGCGAACGCGGCCGCAAGGCGCTCGACGCTACCGTGCAGCTGGCCAGCGTGGCCTACGCGCAGGGGCGTCCGGAGCTGGGCCGCGAGTTGTATGCCGATGCTGAAAAGAACACATCGCTTACTACGACGGCGGGGCGCATGGTGCGCTGGAACCATGGCTGGGACCTGTTCCGCCAGGGCGATGCCGAAGCGGCGCTGGCCCAGTGGCACAGCGCCCAGCAGGGCCTGCGTGGCAATGCGTCCTGGGTGCCGCCGACCTATGCGTTGGCGTTGTGGACGCTCGGTCGCAAGGACGAGGCGGTGAAGTGGTATGCCGCAGCCGTGCGCACCGAACCGCAGCGCTGGAGCACCAGCACGGCGTACGCGCAGCTGCTGCCGACCTGGCGCGACAGCGAGCGCGCCAGCCTGGCCGAAGTACAGCAGGCGTGGGCGGCGCAACCCCCGGCCTGGCCGTGATGCGTTGAGTGCCCGCGTCGGCTTCGACCATGGTCGAGGCCGGTGCCGCGCCGGGTTCGGCTAGGCTGCTGCGATGGCCTTCGATGCATTCGCCCTGATCCTCACCATGCTCGGCCTGGGCATGCTGTTCTCGCGCCTGCGCGCGTTGCCCGACAGCAGTGCCGAAGTGCTCAACCGCGTGGTGCTGCTGGTGTGCCTGCCGGCGGCCGTGCTGACCTACGTGCCACGCCTGCAGCTGGACACCAGCCTGGTCGGGCTGATGCTCACGCCCTGGCTGTTGATGGTCGCCACCCTGGTGCTGGTGGGGCTGGCCACGCGCGTGTTCGGCTTCGCCCGCGACGTGCATGCAGTCCTGCTGATCTGCGTGGCGCTGGCCAATTCCAGTTTCATCGGCTACCCGATGGTGCGCGCGCTGCTCGGCGACCACGCGTTGCCGTACGCGGTGGTGTACGACCAGTTCGGCACCTTCGTGCTGTTGTCCACGTTCGGGCTGTACGTGATCGCGCGCTACAGCGGCGACACGCCACCCAGCGCACCCCAGGTCCTGAAACGCATCGCCGGGTTTCCGCCGCTGTGGGCGCTGCTGTTCGCGCTGACGCTGATGCCGGTGCAGCCGCCGGCGTGGATCGGCGCCGGCCTGAAGCAGCTGGCCGACGCGATGCTGCCGCTGGTGATGCTGGCGGTGGGGTTGTCGATCCGCCTGCGGCTGTCGCGTGACGAGCTCACGCCGCTGGGCGTCGGCCTGCTGCTCAAGCTGGTGGTGATGCCGGCGCTGGCGCTGCCGATCGCGTGGGCGTTCGGGCTGCAGGGGCAGATGCTGCAGGTCAACGTGCTGGAATCGGCGATGCCGAGCATGATCACCGCCGCCGCGCTGGCGATCTCGCACCGGTTGGCTCCGCGGCTGGCGGCGGCGATGGTGGGGTACGGCATCCTGCTGTCGCTGGCGACGCTGCCGGCGTGGGTATGGGTGCTGGATCGCATCGCGAGTTCCTGACCGGTCCTGCCCGGTCGCGCGTCATTCGTCCGCGCTTACCGTACGGCCCCGCGCCCACTCGCGCAGCGCGGTCACCTGCTCGGACATCAGCACCGACAACGGTCGACTGCCGCGGATCTCGGCCATCAGCAGGTCGGTGTCCAGCGTGCGCTGCTCGGCATGCGCCGCGTACAGCCCGGCCACCACCGCCTGTTCGATCTCCGCGCCCGAGAAACCCTCGCTGGCCGCAGCCAGCGCGGACAGCGCGAAGTCGTCAGCGTTGAGCTGGCGCCGGCCCAGGTGCAGGCGCAGCAGTTCCACCCGGGTATTGGGGTCGGGCAGGTCAACGAAGAAGATTTCGTCGAAGCGACCCTTGCGCAGCAGCTCGGCCGGCAGCTCATGCACCTGGTTGGCGGTGGCCACGATGAACACCATGCCTTTGCGCTCGGCCAGCCAGGTCAGCAGGTGCCCCAGCACCCGCCGCGACACCCCGCCGTCCTCGCCCCCGCTGGCCAGGCCTTTCTCGATTTCGTCGATCCACAGCACGCACGGCGCCAGCTGCTCGGCCGACGCCAGCGCGTCGCGCAGGTTCTTCTCGGTTTCCCCGTGGAACTTGTCGTACAGGCTGCCGAAGTCCAGGCGCAGCAGCGGCACCCCGAAGCCGGCGGCAGTGGCCTTGGCCAGCATCGACTTGCCGCAGCCCTGCACGCCCAGCACCAGCATGCCCTTGGGCGGGTCCAGCCCGGCCGGGCCCTGGCCGCCCAGGAACACCGCGCGGCGCTGGTTGACCCAGCGCTTGAGCCGGTTGGCCCCGGCCACGTCCGAGAAACGGGTGGTGTCGTATTCGTAATGCAGGTGCCCGGCACGGTTGAGCAGCTCGAACTTCAGCCTGGCCAGCTGCGGCAGGTCGTCCTGGCTGATCGCGCCGTCGGCGAACACCAGCTGGCGGGCGATCCGGCGCGCATCGACCAGGCTCAGGCCACGCAGGTTGTGCAGGATCTGCCTGACCGCGTCGTTGTCCACTTCCACGCGGCGGCCGCCGTTCTCACGCGCATAGTCCGCCACTTCCTCGCGCAGCATCTTCAGCAGGGCGTTGGGGTCGGGCAGGCGCGGGTTGAAGCGGGTGGCCAGGGCCTCCAGCTCGGCCGGCAACTCCACCTTGGCGCCCACCAGCACCAGCACGTGGGCCTCGCAGTGGCGGCGCTGGATCAGGTCGCGCAGCGCACGCTGGTGGCTGGCATACCCCAGGTAGGGGTGGAAATCGAGCAGCAGGTAGATACCGCGCTGGTCGGCCTGGCGGATCATCTGCAGCGCGGAACTGGCGTCGGGTGGGCCCACCGCGTCATCCTCGCGGTCCATGTCGATCCGGCGCAGGCCCTCGGTGATCGACCAGCGGTGCAGGGCCCGCCACACGTGCATCAGGGTCTGCCGGAACAGGTCCACGATGCGACCCTCATCCTGGGTCTCGATCACGATCAGCGGGGTGTTGGCGCGGATCAACGCGCTCAGGTCCTGTAACTCGCTCATGCCGGCATGCATTCCTTTGGATCGCGCACGATAGCAAAGCACCGGGCGGTGCAGGGGTTCAGCCGCGCGACTATCTCCATCACAACCGGCGGTGTACGCTCGGGACTCGTTCCCCGGAAGCGAGGCTGGCATGAAGACGATCCTGGTAGCCGGTTCCAAGGGTGGGGTGGGCAAATCCACCATTGCCACCCACCTGGCGGCGCAGGCCGCCCTGGCCGGCAAACGGACCGTGTTGGCCGACGCCGACCCGCAGGGCTCCAGCACCCGCTGGGCCGAACGTCGCGCCGGGCTGGAAAGCGCGGTACTGCCCATCGACGCCAGCGGCGGGAACCCGCTGAAGAAGGTGCCCGACGACACCGAGGTGCTGATCATCGATGCCCCGGCCGGGGCCCGCGCGGGTGAGCTCGAGGGCTTCCTGGACGTCGCCGACGCGGTGGTGGTGCCGGTGCTGCCGTCGGCGCTGGACATCGAAGCCATCGTCGGCTTCCTCAACAGCCTGTCCAAGGTGCCGAGGGTGCACAAGCGCAAGCTGCCGGTTGGGCTGGTGCTCAACCGCACCAAACCGTGGACCCAGACCTCACGCCAGGCCGAGCAGATGCTCGAGGAATGGCCCTACCCGGTGGTGGCGCGGCTGCGCGACACCCAGGGGTACGTGGTCATGACCGGCCTGGGCCGAAGCCTGTTCGATTACCGCTCCGCGCAGGTGCGCGAGCACCAGAGTGACTGGGAGCCACTGCTGCAGTGGTTGAAGAAAGCCTGAGCCAGAAGAGAACCCCATGCGAGAACTGATCCTGTTGCGCCACGCCCATGCCGAACCGGCCAGTACCGGTCAGGCCGACCTCGACCGCCCGCTGTCACCCATCGGGCTGGCCGAAGCCGAACGCGCCGGCAAGTGGTTGAAAGAAAACAATCTGCTGCCCGACTGCGTGGTGAGTTCGCCGTCGCGACGTACCCGCGAAACGCTGGAAGCGGTACTGGGCATCACCGGCTACGTGGAACAGAAACTGGAAGACCGGGTCTACGAGGCCACCCCGGGAACGCTGGCCGAGCTGGTCGACGCCCATCGCGACGTGGACCGGCTCATGCTGGTCGGGCACAACCCCGGGCTGGAACAGCTGGTGGCGTTGATGGCCGACGGCAGGACCGGGGACTACCGCGGCATGGCCCCGGGCGGGGTCGCTGTACTGCAATTCCCGAAGGAACGCAGCATCGAACCGGGCGTAGCCGAGCTGACCGCATTCTGGTGGCCGTAAGCCGTGAAAGCAGTACGCATCCTGCTGGGCTGTCTGCTCGGGCTGGCGGCGGGCCCGGCCTTTGCCGAACCGCCGATGTCCAGTGCTCCCACCCATCCGCTGGCCGCGGCCGCCCAGCCGCCCCAGCAGGTGCTGCACGTGGATGCGGCACGGTCCCACTTCGGCTTCGAGATCCGCACCCGCCTGGGCCAGCGGATCGAGGGCGTGTTCCCGCGTTTTGAAGGCCGGGTCGATGTCCTGCAGGACGGCCGCCACCAGGTCCATCTGCGCATGTTCAGCCGCTACGTGGAGATTCCCGGCAAGGACCGCTATACCGCCTGGATGCGTGGCGAGGAGTTCTTCGACGCCAACCGCTACCCGGTGGTCGAGTTCGACTCCAAGCCCTACTGGCCCGACCCGGTCCACCAGGGCGGCGTGATCGAGGGCCAGCTGATCCTGCGCGGGGTGTCCCACCCGGAAGTCCTGAGGGTGGAACCGGCGGCCTGCCCCCGGGCCGGGTATGATTGCGACGTAGTCAGCCGCGGTACCGTGCAGCGTGGCCGGTATGGAATGGACAGCTGGCAGCTAGCCCTGAGTGATCGAGTGACCTTCGTATTGCGTGCCCGCCTCCTCGAGGCGCCGAAACCGTGAACCCCCTGCTGCGGCTGTTGCTGCTGGCAACGCTGTTGCTTGGCAGCGGCTGTGCGTCGCTGTCGAACGCGCAGCGCGACCGGGCGGCCGGCATTGCCCAGCAGGCGCGCTCGCAGCTGGTGGATTGCGACAAACCGGACCGCTGCGCCCTGGATTCACCGCTGCGCGCGCTGGGCGGACAGGCCTTCAGCGAATCCGCCCAGGGGGCCCCGCGGCACTACGCCACCATCCTGGACGAGGGCGAAACCACCCTGGTGGCGCGGCTGAACCTGATCCGCAGCGCCACCCGCAGCATCGACCTGCAGACTTACATCTTCGACAAGGACGACAGCGCCCGGCTGGTGCTGGACGAGCTGCTGGCCGCGGCCCGGCGCGGGGTCAAGGTGCGTGTGCTGATCGACCAGCTCTCGGCGATCTCCGACCTGGAAATCCTGGGCGCGCTGGCCAGCAGCCACCAGAATTTCGAGTTGCGGGTCTACAACCCGACCTTCGGCAAGGCCAAGCTGAACTACGCCGACTACGCCGGCAGCGTGCTGTGCTGCTTCCGCCGCTTCAACCAGCGCATGCACAACAAGCTGCTGGTGATCGACGACGCGCTCGGCGTGGTCGGCGGACGCAATTACCAGGACGACTATTACGACTGGGACAGCGAATACAACTTCCGCGACCGCGACGTGGTGGTGGCCGGCCCGGTGGCACGGGGCATGGCCGCCAACTTCGAAGCTTTCTGGAAGGCCCCGCGCAGCGTGCCGGCCGAGCGCCTGAACGACGTCGGGCGGACCCTGCTCAAGCAGGGCGCACCGACCATGCCGCCGGCCGTGTACCGCCGCCCCGAGCGGGTCGAGCAGGTGCTGGACGAGGCCGTGGACCCGGCCTACATCCAGCGCATGTTCGTCGACACCGCCTTCCGGGTAGGCCCGGTGCGTTACGTGGCCGACCTGCCGCGCAAGCACCGCCGCGAAACGGCAAGCCAGCCGGCGGCCGGCCAGCACGTCACCGAACCGCAACTGGATTCGCTGATCGCCGGCGCGCAGACCGAAGTGCTGCTGCAGACGCCGTACCTGGTGCTGTCCAAGCCGGCGCGCAAGCTGTTCGAGGCATTGCGCAAACGCGAACAGCCGCCGCGCGTGGTGGTGTCCACCAACAGCCTGGCCGCGACCGACAACCCGATCGTCTACGCGCTGTCCTACAAGTACAAGCGCCGCAACATGCGCGAGCTGGGCTTCAACATCTACGAATACAAGCCGTTCCCGCTGGATGCGCCGGTGGACTACCGCAACCTGGTGCCGGCGCCGCTGGGCACCCCGCCGAGCAGCAGCGACCGCGGCAGCGGCCTGCTGGGCGGCAGCGCGGCGGGCAGCAACGCACGAAGCAGTGGCGGCCGGGGCAGCAATCGGCGCAACGCCGACAACC
>NZ_CAUQPH010000055.1:0-24681 GCF_963519925.1 uncultured Stenotrophomonas sp.
CCGCAGCGCCGTTGTCAAAGTAGAGGCGCGCTACGGTGCCCACGGAGGTGGCTGCGGTGCCGGGGCCGCTGGCCGAGCCGCCGACGCCCGAGGCACGGCCGTCAGAGGCGGCCATCGTGCCCTTGTACCGGCTGGAAACCGGCCTCTACTCGGTGGTGCCGCCGTTGCTGCGCGAGGCCAGCCTGGCCAGCCTGGGCACCTTCCACGAGCGCCAGGGCGAACAGCGCATCCTGGCCGGGCAGGGTGGAGTGCGCGCCGCGTGGGCGCGGCTGGTCGGGCAGAGCCATGAGCAGTACTGGGAGGGCGACGCCCAACCCGGTTTCGACGGCGACATCCAGGGCGTGCAGGCCGGCCTGGACCTGTACGCAACTGCAGGTGATGGGCACCGCGACCAGTTCGGCGTCTTCGTCGGACGTACCCGCGCGCAGGGCAACGTCAATGGTTTCGCGATCGGCTGGGAGAACGTCGCGGTCGGCCGCACCCGGTTGGACGACAAGCACGTGGGCCTGTACTGGACGCGTGCCGGCAGCGCCGGCGGCTACCTCGATGCGGTGGTGATGCAGAGCCGCTACGACGGCGAGGCCACCTCCGCGCGCGGCATCGGCATCGACCTCGACGGTGACGGCACCACGGCGTCGCTGGAAGTGGGCAAGCCGCTGCTGCGTTTCGGCGAGTCGGCGTGGTGGCTGGAGCCGCAGTTGCAGGTGATCTGGCAGCGGACCTCGGTGGATGACACCGCCGACCGCATCGCCCAGCTTCGCTTCAATGCCGACAATGCCTGGACCGGGCGGGTCGGTCTGCGCCTGGCCGCCGACTACGACATCGCCGGCAACGGCTGGCAGCCGTACTTCAAGCTCAACTACTGGCAGACGCTCGATGGCGAAGACCGCATCGACTTCGACAGCAACCGCATCACCAACCAGCAGGATTCGCGTGCGCTGGAGGTCGGCTTCGGCGTGGTGGCGCGGTTCAACGCCAACGTCAGCGCGTTCGCGGTGGCCGACTACACGCGCGATCTGGAAAGCAGCCGGCAGAAGGAGCGCAAGGTGATCGAGGGCAACATCGGGCTGCGCTTCGACTTCTAGCCGGCAGGCCCCGCCATGGCGGCCGGCACCGACCTCGCCGTGGCGGCCAGCACCGGTAGGGTCGCATCCCGATCGACCACCATGGAATCTTCCACGCCCGGTTGTGGCATGACCTACGGTGAAGCCAGGCACCAGGCTTCACCGTAGGTCATACGCTACCGAACGTGGAACCAACCCTCCCTCGGCCTGCGTCCGGTGCGCAGGCGCATTCACCGCGCTGCAGCAATCGCCTTGATGCGGGCTTGTGCAAGTGCTTCACCCACCGCTGGGCCCTGCAGATGGGCAAGGTCGAGGTCGCGTGCCTGCACCGACAGCGCCGCCTGGTGCAGACGCTTGAGCGTTTCGCCCTGCGGGTAAGCGCGATCCTCGAACCCCAGGCGGCCGCGCGCGTCGGCTTCGCAGCACAGCGCGATCTTCGCGATCCGTTCCGGGCGACGGAAGCCGTCGCAGCGACCCAGCAACTCCAGCACCGTGCCATCGCGCAGTTCATCGATGCGGTGCACGTTGAGATGGTCGCGGCAGACCGCTTCGGCCAGCTGCCGATGGTCCAGCGGCACCTTCAGCCGTTCGCACAGCGCACGCAACGGTGCCAGCCCGCGCTGCTCGTGCATCACATGGCGCGGCCATTCCGCTTCCGGGGTCAGCGCCTTGCCCAGGTCATGGGTGAGCGCGGCAAAGCCGACCTGGTCATCGCCTGGCGCGAGCCGGGCGGCCATGTCGCTGACCATTTCCTGGTGCACGCCGGTGTCCACTTCGGGGTGGTACTCGGCACGCTGCGGCACGCCGTACAGCGCCTCCAGTTCCGGCAGCACCGCGCCCAGCGCACCGGCGTCGTGCAGCGTACGCAGGAACGCCGACGGCTGCGCCGAAGCCAGCACGCGGCGCAGCTCCTGCCAGACGCGCTCGGGCACCAGCGCATCCAGTTCGCCACTCTCGGCGATCTGCCGCATCAGCTGCATCGTCTCCGCGGCGACGGTAAACCCCAGCGGGGCGAAGCGGGCCATGAAGCGGGCTGCGCGCAGCACCCGCAACGGATCTTCCACGAACGCCGGTCCCACATGCCGCAGTACCCGCTGTTCGATATCGCGCACGCCGCCATACGGGTCCACCAGCGCGCCGGTGGCTTCATCGCAGGCAATGGCGTTGATGGTGAAATCGCGGCGCTGCAGGTCCTCCTCCAGCGTGACCGAGGGGTCCGCATCGACCACGAAGCCGCGATAGCCGCGGCCGGATTTGCGCTCGGTCCGCGCCAGCGCGTATTCCTCACCGCTGTCGGGGTGCAGGAATACCGGGAAGTCCTTGCCGACGGCCTTGTAGCCCAGCGCTTCCATTTCCGGTTGGGTCGCACCGACCACCACCCAGTCGCGGTCGCCGGGCGGGCGGTCGAGCAGGCGGTCGCGAACCGCGCCGCCAACGAGATAGATCTTCATGGGGGAATCATGCCACGACCGCCCTGGTACCGATCCCCTGGCGCGACCCTGCCCGCGACGGTAGCGCCGACCGTTGGTCGGCCCAAGCGGCATCGAGAGATCACGTACCCCCGCCGCCCGCATAGCGATGCGGCATTGCCTGGGCCGACCAACGGTCGGCGCTACCGGGGGGTCAATCGCCGCCCTTGTCTGCGTCGGTCGGGCAGGTGAACGCCTTGCGCTTGGCCTGCAGGCGCCCGTTCATGCGGTCGGTGACCGGCAGGGCGTCGCCATTCAAGCGCCAGTCGTAGATCACGCTGAAGGCCAAAATGCGCGCAACGTACTCGCGGGTTTCCTTGTAGCTGATGGTCTCGATCCAGATATCCGGGTCGAAGCCGGGACGCTGCGACTGCCAGCGCGCGGTCGGGGTCGGGCCGGCATTGTAGGCGGCGATGGTGACGTACGGCAGGCCGTCGTATTTGTTCATCAGCTGGCGCAGATAGGCGGTGCCCAACGCGATGTTGGTGTCCGGGTCATACAGGCTGGCGGCACCACCGTAGCCGCCCAGCCCGATCGACTTGGCCACGCTGGCCCCCGTCGCCGGCAGCACCTGCATCAGGCCCATCGCATTGGCCGGCGAACGCGCCTTCGGGTTGAAGATGCTCTCCGCGCGGATCTCGGCGGCCACCCAGGCCGGGTCGATGGCGTTGCGCGCGGACTCGCGGCGGATCGCCTCGTCGTGGTGCAGCGGGAAGCGCAGGCTGTACAGGCGCTGCTCGTCCGGGGTCTTGCCCAGCGAGAACACCGCGCGGTCGAACCAGCCGTTGTCGCGCGCCACTTCCACCGCGATGCGGCGCTGTGGGGTGTCGAAGCGGGTCAGGGCATCGTTCCACTCCGCCACCGCCCAGCCGGCACGCTCGATCTTGAACAGCTCCATCGCGCGCACGATGGCCGGATCGCGCGCCACCGCAGCCTGCGCCTGTTTGCTGTCGGTCGGCTCGATGGGGCACAGCGTGTACGTGCTCTGACCCAGCTGGTCGGCAGCGAGGAAGCCGTGGAAGGTGGCCGAACGCGCCGCTTCACGGTACAGCGGCTGCGCCTCGGCGCGCTTGCCGGTCTTTTCCAGCATGCGCGCTTCGAAATAGCGCCAGCGCGAATCGGCACGCTGGGTCGGGCCCATCTTGCGGATCGCGGCCAGCGTGGCCGGCCAGTCGCCGCGCGACATCGCTTCGCGCGCGCGCCATTCGTGCAGGCGCTCGTCATAGGCCGAGTCCGGCACCGCGTTGAGCCGACGCGCGGACTCCGGGCCGTACGAGGCCACGGTCCACAGCGCGATCTGATAGCGCACCTCGGCCTGTTGGGCCGGGGTCAGCTGCAGCGCAGTGGCGTACTGCGGCAACTGCTGTTCGGTGGCATCCGGGTCGGCCTTGGCCAGCTTGGCCAGGCCGTCGGTGGCGATGCGCCGGCTGCGTTCGTTGCGCGGCCAGTTCAGCGCGCTCGCATTGGGCTTGTCCACGAACGCCGCATAGGTGTTGGCCAAGGCCAGGTCCGCGACCGGCAGCCCACGCGCGGCGCTGCGCATCACCGCCGGCTGCTGCGCATCGGCGGCCGCATCAATGCGTTCCCAGCGCAGCTCCGCGCTCATTCCACCCTTGGCGTCCAGTACCGCGAATACCGGGTCGCAGGCATCGGGCAGCGACTTGCCGGTGCTGCGCCAGATCGCCTGGGCGTCGCTGGTCCATTGCGCATCGGCCTTGCCGGTGGCCTGGCGCGCGTTGAGCTGCGCGCAGCGCAGGCCGACATTGTCGGTGGGCGCCCAGTTGGCCAGCAGCGTTGGCCAGTCCTCGCGGCGCGCCACCGCCGGCAGCCACACGCTGCGGAAACTGCTGGCTACGGCCTGGCCGTTGTACCGCTTCAGGAAATCCTGTGCCTGCGCGTTGGTCACCGTGTCGATGTTGCGCCGCAGGTTGGCGTATTCCAGCCACCCATACAGCGGGTGCCGCGCCAGGGCGGACGCCTGCGCGGGGTCGAACTGACCGCGCTCGGCGTTGTCGATGGCGGCCTTGATCTGCGCGCGTTGCGCGTCGAGGTTCTGGGCACCCGCCGTGGCGCCCAGCCCCAGACCGGCGAGCAGGGTGGTGGCACTCAGGATATGCAGGGGAAATCGGTTCATGCCGGAAGGATAGCGGGCGCCAGTGAACGCCGGTGTCGGCAAGCCCACTCGATCCTGAACGGATCGTATCGCTCCCCTGAACAGGCAGCAGAAGCGGGCGTAATGTCAAAGGCGCCGCAAGGCGCGTAGAGCCGGGTTCTGCCCGGCTGCCCCTGGACCCTCAACGTTCGAACGGGAGCACACCATGGCCTTCACCGCAGCAGGAAAGCCGGGCCCGCTGGCCGACATCAACGTCACCCCGTTGGTGGATGTAATGCTGGTGCTGTTGATCATCTTCATCGTGACCGCCCCGATGGTGTCCATGCCCATTCCGGTCAACCTGCCGCAACCCACCACCGTTGTACCGCCGATCAGCCCACCGCCGCCAATCGAGCTTCGCGTGGACGCCAGCAACCAGGTCAGCTGGAACGGTCAGGCGGTGGCCGTCGGCTCTCTGCAGCAGCGCATGCAGGACGCTGCCCACGCCAACACCGGGAACCTGCCGGAGCTGCGAATCGCCACCGATCCCAACGCCGAATACGACGTGATGGCCAAGGTCCTGGCGGCTGCCAACAACGCGCACATGGAAAAGATCGCCTTCGTGAGTCCGTAGTCTTCCGACCGGCCCGCCCACGGCGGGCCGGTCACGCGTCACCCACGCAAGCTGCGCCGTTAGCGGCAATCACCCTCTCTCGGCTTCCACGTCTACTACTCGAGTGGGTGTCCGGAACTTCCGCGCAGCTGGGTGGGGGATCACCCCAACATGGCCGAATCCACGCCAGATCGCCCACCATCGGTGTTACCGGTCACAGTTCCGGACATTGGCGGAAACGCTTCAGTCGCGCATAAACCTCCCTGCCGCTCGGGCTTGGGAGGAGTAAAGGGATGTTCATTTCATATCCGCGTTGCGCGCGCCGCCGCGCGCTGGCCGTTGCGATCGCGCTCGCCACCGCTCCATTCGCAAACGCGCAGGAAGTGGAAAAGACATGGAGTACGCGCCTGGGCGAGCAGCTGTGGGCTACCGAGCGCCAGGCGCAGCGTGCCATCGAGGACCATGTCGCATCGTCCTTTCAGACCGACCAGCCGTTCGAGTGGTACATCGCGGACAACAAGGTTTCCAGCCAAGCGGTGACGTACTACTACCGGGTCAAGCCCATGCACCTGCTCACCACGGCTTGGAAGTTCCAGTTCGTCAACACGGACTACGACAGTCACGATGCGCTGCTCGATGCGATCAAGCAGCGCTACGCCTCGCCTGCAAACTGCCCTGATACGCAGATCACCCCCGGGGAGTGGCGCGTAAGTTCGACGGGCCCGGACGGCAGTCCGAAGCGCATGTCCGCCAAATACAAGGTGGTTCAGGGATTCATCGCAAACGGGCGATGCTCTGCGTACACATCGACCACCAACATCCATCAGATTCGTGAAGTGAGGTGTCCCAATCCGCGACTGCTGGAATGGCGGCCGGATACGCAGGCCTGCGAAATACGACCGGATTACGAGAGTTACGCCGATACGTTGATGACGTATACGACCATACCGCTCACCAGCCAATGTCCAATAGGCAATCCTTGTGAGCCCACCACGGGCAACAAGTCCCAGTCAGAGCTTGACCTGGACCTCGGCTGGGTGCGGTTCGTACGGCACTTCAACTCCATGACTTCGGTTGCCAGAGGTGGATTTGGATCCAACTGGACGCATTCACACAACGTATCACTATCGCGGCATGCCGACAGCGACGACGCGGCCGAGCTTGGCCTGATCGAGGAGGACGGCACCCATCTCGCGTTTCGTCGCGAGTCGGGTGCATACGAAGCCATCAATGGATCGGGCGACAGGCTTTCGCCACAGGGCGACGGGTGGCAGCTCCATCGGAGCGCGGAAGTCCTGGCGTTCGGCGCCGACGGCCGCATCCGACAGCGTAACCGCGAGGATGGGACGGCGCTCGTCTACCAGTATGACGCCCTTGACCGCTTGCTTTCCATTACCCACTCGAGTGGTCGGCAGCTGCTCCTGCACTACGACGCCCCGGAACGCGGAGACCTTATAACCTCGCTGTCTGTAGCAGGACAGGTGGTAGCGTCCTACGCGTATGGCGCCACCGCGCAGGTGGCCACCGTCACCCATGCAGACGGCAGTACGCGCACATACCACTACGAAGACACCCGCTTCCCGGAGTATCTCACCGGCATCACCGGCGAGGACAACCGCCGGTTCGGCTGGTACGGCTACGATGAAAAAGGCCGGGTAACCTGTAGTCGTCATTCCGGCGATTGCAGCCAGGCCGGTGTCGGGGTCGATGGCACGCGCCTGGTCTATACCGGTGACGGAACCACCGTTGTTACCGATGCCCTTGGCCGCGTCACCACATACGGACTCAGCGGCGTTGCGATCGAGGGCCATCCGCGCAAGGTGACCGCGCTCACGGACAGCCAGGGCACCGCCAGTCGCTCGTACTACCCGGCAGCGCAGGACTTCCGTCGCCGGCTGAACACAGTCATAGACCGCCGTGGCACCCAGACCAGGTATGACTACAGCACCGGTACAGACCCGCTTGGAGGTCAGCCGGTCCGGGTGCAGGCCACGACCGAAGCTGTCGGACTGCCCGAGCAGCGCGTCATCGAGACCCACACTGAGGCAAGCACCAACCGCGTGGTATTCAGCCGGGTGGGCAACCGCGAAACCCGCATCACCCGAAACGCGCGCCTGCAGCCGGTCACCATTGCGGTACGCGACATTGTTACAAACGACGTGCGTACCACCGCCCTGAGCTACTGCGAGGATGCAGATGTGGCCGCGGGTGGTACCTGTCCGGTGCCGGGCCTGCTCAAGCAGGTAGATGGGCCACGCACTGACGTGAGCGACATTGTCACCTACGCGTACCATGCGGCCGATGACGCCGGTTGCGTGCCCGACGGACCCGGTACATGCAGGTTCCGCAAGGGCGATCTGCTGAGCGTGACCAATGCAGCAGGGAACACCGCGCAGACGCTGGCCTACGACACCCACGGCAGACCGCTTTCGGTCGTGGACAGCAACGGCGTCATCACCGAGTTCACCTACCATCCGCGCGGCTGGCCTACCTCGGTGACCGTACAAGGCGATGGCGCCGCCACCCACCGCACCACCAGGATCAGCTACTGGCCGACCGGCCAGGTGCAGGAGGTGGTCGAACCGGATGGCGGCGCAGTCACCTATGTCTACGACGCCGCCCAACGCCTGACCGATATTGCCGACAATGCCGGCAACACCCGCCACTACACCTTGGATGACGCTGGCCACCGTCTCAGGGAAGACACGGTCGACGACGCCGGCGCGCTGCGTCGAACCCTTTCCCGCATCTACAACACCTTGGGCGAGCTGACGACGCTGAAGGACGCCGGTAATCACGCCACGGTTTTCACCTACGACCCTGAAGGAAATCCTGCCAGTCTGACCGACGCGTTGCAGCGCGTGACCACCCAACAGCACGATCCGCTCAACCGCCTGACGCGAACCCTGCAGGACGCGGGCGGCATCGGAGCCGAGATCGCCTCCGCGTACAACGCGCTGGACCAGGTTACCCAGGTCACCGACCCGAAGGGTCTGCACACCACCTACGCCTACAACGGCTTCGGAGACCTCACCAGGCAGGTGAGCCCGGACAGTGGTGCCACGGACTTCACTGTCGATGCTGCCGGCAACCGCAAGACCCGCACCGATGCACGCGGCATCACCGCCACCTATCACTACGATGCGCTGAACCGCCTGACCGGAATCGCCTATCCCGACCCGAACCTGGACGTGGGCTACAGCTACGACGTTGCGCCCGCTGCCTGTGATGACGGCGAGCGCTTCGCCAAGGGACGACTGGGCCAGGTGCAGCACGCAGCAGGAAGCACCGCGTATTGCCATGACCGCTTGGGACAGGTGACCCGCAAAGTGCAGACCGTGAACGGCGTCAGCAGTACCGTGCGCTACGCGTACACAGCTGGAGGTCGTCTGTCCCAACTGACGTATCCCGACGGCAGTGTGGTCGACTATGTACGTGACAAACTCGGTCGCATCAGCCAGATAGGGCTGACCCGGCGCGATCAGCCGCGCCAGGTGGTGGTCACTGACGTTACCTATGCACCGTTCGGTCCGGCCACGGGTTGGATCTATGGCAATGGACGAAAGCTGGAGCGACCGGTGGATAACGATTACCGGGTGCAGGCCGTCCATGACGCGGCTGCAGGCGGACTGTCGCTGAGCTACAGGTACGATGCGGTCGGCAACATCATCGAACTGAACAACGGAACTGGAGAGGAAGTTCTTGCCAGGTATGGTTACGACAGGCTAGGCCGACTGACTCAAACACAAGACGGAGCAACCGGTACACCTATCGAAACCTATACATATGACGCCACCGGAAACCGAATATCGATTTCCACGGCATCTGGAACTGCCAGCTACATCTACCCGGTCGGCAGTCACCGTCTCATAGCAGTTGATGGGATTGTGCGGAATCATGATGCCGCTGGAAACACGGTGAGCGTCGGTGGCAATGAGCTGGTTTACAACGACGCAGGCCGCTTGATGCAGATCATGCAGGCCGAAATGCCAACCGAGTCCTACGCTTACAACCATAGGGGAGAGCGAGTGCTGCGTTCCCTCGTCTCTGGCGGCGGACAGGTTACCCTTTATGATGAGGCTGGGAAGTGGCTCGCGAACCATGGCGTTGCGGGAAATCCCCTCCAGCAAGCAATCTGGTTGGACGACTTTCCGGTTGCAATTGTAGATTTCGGTATTGAAAGCTCACCTGACCTTTCATATATCCAGCCCGATCAATTGGGCACGCCACGTGCAGTGCTCGACCCCGGACGTGATGTGACGATCTGGGAGTGGAGCGCCAAGAGTGAGGTTTTCGGCTATCAAGCGCCGAACTCGGACCCGGACGGTGATGGAACAATATTCAATCTGGATCTCCGTTTCCCTGGGCAGCAGGCCACAATTTCAAGCGATGTGTTCTACAACTACCAGCGTGACTACGATCCCTCAGTGGGTCGATACCTGCAAAGTGACCCGATTGGTCTCCAAGGTGGAATATCCACATATTTGTACTCGGAAGCCAGCCCGCTGGATCGAGCTGACCCCTTGGGTCTCGAGTCCGGCATCTTCCAGTTTGGAAAATTGCGGATGGCGCCGCCTGATGGAAAATTTGCTGCAGACGCGATCAGGGCGGGCCAGATTCTGGCTGCTCACAACTCGGAGATGAAAGCCGGAAACATTCAAGGCGCTGATCAGTTCTATCATTGTCTCGCAGCTTGTCGCGCTACGCAGGCGACTGGAGATCCATCGGTGGTTCTTGATCTAATGGCGGGAAAAGAGTTCAAAGACTACTTCGCGGGGCGTGCGGGCCTCTACGGGAAGGGTAAGAAATTCAGTCATGAAGAAATGCTCAACGACGTTGCTGTCGACATGTCCGTGAATAGATTCGGAGCATCGTGTGACATGAAAGAAGATTGCGCTCGCCGATGCGCGCACTACGTGCCAGAGAGGTCGCGGCCCTACTTGCAGAATTACATCCCTGAATGGAGGGTCGGTGAATGATGATCCCGAGGTGGTGTTCGTTACCCGTTGTGTCGATCGCCATTTCGGCGTGTGGCGGGAGTGAGGGGCGGCACTATGCAACTCTGGCCGAGATGCGAAAGACGAACGATTACTCCATCGTCGCAGGACTTTCGGTGCCGGAGGATGCGCGGATGATTCACGCCAGGCACGATGCAGAGACCGGTCTCTTTTATATTTCTTATAGTACGGCTGATCCAAACTACTCGATTCGAACGAAAGCTATGTTGCCTGTCGAGGGGTCTGCTCGCGAGAGGTCAAGAGCTACGCTTGGTTTCGGCCAATCAGTTCCCGCTGATGCGAGTGTTTATGTGTGGTGTCAAGACAAATGGGGAGGTGCGCCGGGCGGAGGGCCCGTGGACAAGGAGCTCCTGTTCTTGGCGAGGGCGAACGATAGACAACTTCAGTGGAACGAGATCCATAACGCTTCCCTGATCGGAGATTTCTGCAAATAGCAGGGCATTTCTAGGAAGCGCTTCTGGAGATGGACTGGGTCACGCAGGGGGTTGTCCGCCGGGCTCCAGAGGTGGTGGCCGCGCCCATGCTCTGGGCTCAGCACTGTCATACGGCGCCGGCCGATATCGTTCGGGTGATTGCATCGCCCATGGCCGCTCGTCGGGCGCAATACGCCGTCGACGGCCGCTTTCGTAAAGTCTGCGTGAAAACGCCGATTTCATCACGCCTTCATCTTGACAGGTTGTTTACAAAGGAGACGCTGCCGCGCTTCGAGGGGGAGGCGACGGCGGTCCCAGCTAGCCATTCCTTTGGAGAGAGAGCGAATGAACAACCTGCATTACCGCCCCTTGGCGGCTGCCGTAGCGCTGTGCCTGCTGTCCGTACCCGCCCTTGCCACCGCGCAGGACACCCCCCGTAGCACCACCGACCTGGACCGGGTGGAAGTCACCGGTACCCGCATCAAGCGGGCCGAGGTCGAAGGCCAGGTGCCGATCCAGACCCTCACCCGCAGCGAGATCGAGCGCACCGGCCTGACCTCCATCGGTGAAGTGCTGCAGCAGCTGACCGGGTCCGGCTCCGCGCTCAATGCCAAGTTCAATTCGTCCGGCAACTTCGGCTTCCCGCCCGACGGCAGCGGTGTCGGCGCCGGTTCGGCGCAGGTCGACCTGCGCCACCTGGGCGCCAAGCGCGTGCTGGTGCTGGTCGACGGCATCCGCTGGGTCAATGAGTCCTCCGCCTCGGGCGTGGGCGCCGCCACCGACCTCAATACCATTCCGCTGGCCATCGTCGAACGCATCGAAGTCCTCGAAGACGGCGCGTCCTCGCTGTACGGTTCGGACGCGATCGCCGGCGTGGTCAACATCATCACCCGCCGCGAATTCGACGGCGGCCAGGTCACCCTGAACTATGGTGAGTACACCAAGGGCGACGGCACCCAGAAGGGCGTGGACCTGGCCTGGGGCACCAGCGGCGACCGCTATACCCTGTTCCTGGGCGCGAGCTGGACCAAGCAGGACGATGTGAAAGCCAGCACCCGCGAACAGTCGCGCTTCCCGATTCCGGGTACCGGGCTGTCGTTCGGCAGTTCGGCGACGCCGACCGGGCGCTTCATGTTCACCGATCCGAACACCGGCATCGCCTACAACATCACGCCCAATTCCGGGGTGACCAATCCCACCTTCAACGGGGTAGGGGGCTGCGCCCGCACCGACGATTACCACTGCTTCGCCACGGCGGACCGCTTCAACTTCGCCGAATACAACCTGCTGCTGACCCCGTCAGAGCGCAAGGGCGTCTTCGGCCAGTTCCGCTTCGATATCAGCGACGACGTGCAGTGGTACATCAAGGCCCTGGCCAACCGCCGCGAGTCGACCAACCAGGCCGGTCCCGAGCCGCTGTTCTTTGGTCCCGACGGCGCCACCGGCAACCCGCTGGCCGACAACATCGTGATTTCCGCGCTCAACCCGTACAACCCGTTCGGTTTCGACCTGGATTCGTCGAGCAACCTGAGCATGATCGGTCGTCGGCCGGTGGAAGGTGGGCCGCGCATCTTCGAGCAGGAAGTGAACACCACCTACTTTGCCACTGGGCTTACCGGGCTGTTCCAGGCCGCCGACCGCAGCTGGTCGTGGGACATCAACGGCATGTACAGCAAGAACAAGGCCGAACAGACCAACTACGGCAGCTACAACATCTACAACGCGAACATCGCGCTGGGCGATCCGGCGATCTGCGCGGCCACCCCGGGCTGCGTGCCGCTGAACATCTTCGGTGGCCCGGGCACCATCACCCAGCCGATGCTGGACTGGATCCAGCCGGTGGTGCACGACCGCAGCCAGAACGAACTGAGCCTGTTCACCGCCAACCTGAGCAGCGACCTGTTCACCCTGCCGGCCGGCCCGGTCTCCTTCGCCACCGGCTACGAGTACCGCAAGTACGAAGGCGAATACCAGCCGGACCCGATTACCGTGCGCGGACACTACAACGGCGTGCCTTCGCTGCCCACCTCCGGCTCCTATGACGTCAACGAGGCCTACCTTGAACTGGCGGTGCCGATCTACGCCCGCGCCGACCGCGGTGAGCGGCTGGACCTGAGCGTGGCCGGCCGCTATTCGGACTACTCCACCTTCGGTGGCGAGTTCGTGCCCAAGTACGGCCTGCGCTGGCAGGTGAGCAACGACTTCGTGCTGCGCACCAGCTACGCCGAAGGATTCCGCGCGCCGTCGATCGGCGAGCTGTACGGTTCGGCCGCGCGTGCCGACCTGCAGCTGTTCGACCCGTGCTCGGTGGGCCTGGGTGGCACGCCGCCGCGCGGCAGCGCAGCCAACTGCGCCGCACTGGGCGTGCCGGTCGGCTTCCAGCAGGCCAACTCGCAGATCTCGGTGACCACGGGCGGCAACGACCAGCTAGACCCGGAAACCTCGCGCAGCTTCACCGCCGGGTTCGTCTGGAGCCCGTGGTTCGGCAGTGATGCGGCATGGTCCGAGCGCTTCGACGTGGAAGTGACCTTCTATCGCCACACCATCGAAGGCGCGATCCAGGCGATCAATGCACAGACCCAGCTCGACCTGTGCGTGGACACGCTGGATCCGATCTACTGCGGCGGCATCACCCGCGCCTCCACCGGCGCGGTCAGCGGCTTCAACAACCGCCTCACCAACCTGGGTTCGATCAAGACCGACGGCTGGGACGTGGACCTGTTCTGGACCTTCCCGCAGAGCGATATCGGCCAGTTCAAGCTGGGTTGGCAGAACACCTTCGTCGGCCGCTACGAGGCGATCGGTGCAGCTGGCCAGCGCCAGCCGCAGGAGCCGGGCGTGGAAGTCACCGACAGCTCCATCCCGGAATGGACCAGCAACGCCACGCTGAGCTGGACGCTGGGCAACTGGAACGCGTCGTGGACGGTGCGCCACATTTCCAAGCTCACCGAAGAGTGCGGCGATGCGGCGGCGTTCCCGGTGTGCAGCGACCAGGTTGCCGGCACCAACGAACTGGCTGCCACCACGTACAACGACATGCAGGTGGGCTACAAGTTCGACTGGATGAAGGGCCTGCAGCTCAGTGCCGGCCTGAACAACGCCTTCGACAAGGATCCGCCGATCTGCCTGTCGTGCTCGCTCAACGGCTACGACGCGTCGACCTACGACATTCCGCGTGGGCGCTACTGGTACGTGCGCGCGGACCTGCGCTTCTAGGATCTCGTGATCCATGACGCAGAAAGCCGGGCGATGCCCGGCTTTCTGTCTTCTGCCGTGCACCCGACCAACGATCGGGTGCTACCGGGGATGGCGGTCAGAACGACCAGGTGAAGGTGATCTGGCCGTTGCGGCCGTCGCCGAAGGCACCGTACCCGTTGATCTGCGAGAAGTACTTCTTGTCCAGCAGGTTGTTGAGGTTGGCCTGCACGCTGAACTGCGGCGCCAGGCGATAGCGTACGAAGGCACTCACCAGGGCGTAGCTGCCCTGCTCGATACGGCCGTAAGCCGGCACCGGGTAGTAGATGCCGTTCTGCCAGTTCGCACCACCACCGATGGTCAGCGCATCCAGCGACTGCGGGGTGTAGCTGGTGAACAGCTTGATGGTGGTCTGCGGCAGGTTGGTGTTGATGTCCGCGCCGTCGATGTCCTTGGCGACGTAGCGCGAGGCACCGAAGGTGGCATTCCAGCCGGTGGCCAGCTCACCGTTCAACTCCAGCTCGAAACCACGGCTGACCGTGCCGCGCGCGGCGATGTAGGCGAACTCGTTCGGGCTGCCCTGCACCGGGATGGTGGTGGCCTGGCCGACGTTGTCCTGCTCGATCCGGAACACGGCGAGCGAGGCGTTGAGGCGGTTGTCGAACCACGCGGCCTTGACGCCCACTTCGTAGCTCTTGCCGTCGACCGGATCCAGGTAGCTGCCGTCCTGCTGCTTCAGCGTTTGCGGCTGGAAGATCTCGGTGTAGGCGGCGTAGGTCGACCAGGTGTCGTTGAGGTCGTAGACCAGGCCGGCGTACGGCGTGGTGACCTTGTGCGAACGGTCGGCGCCTTCGCCTTCGCTCTTCCAGTCGGTGTAACGCGCGCCGAGGATCAGCTTGAGCGGATCGGCCAGCGACAGGCGGGTAGCGGCGTAGCCCGCCTTCTGGGTGATGGTGCCTTCGCTCTGCAGCGGCAGGGTGGACACCCAGTTCGGTTCCGGGAAATCGGCAACGCCCGCCAGGTAGTTGTCCAGCGGCGCCCAGCCCATCTGGTAATCGCCGTAGTTGGCGTAGTCGCGCTTGTTGTAGCTCAGGCCGGCCATGACCTGGTGTTCGCGGCCGAACAGCTGGAACGGACCTTCCACATAACCGTCCACCGCGTCGACCTTGCGCTCGGTGTTGTAGAACCCGGCCGAAGGGGTGACGCCTGCGCCGGTGACCGGGTCGAGGAGCGACGCGCCCGTGGTCCAGTCGTTGTAGGCCGGATAGAACAGCTTGTCGTCGGCCTTGGTTTCGTCATGCGTGGCGCCCAGGCGGACCTTCCAGTCATTGGCGAAGCCGTGCTCCAGCGTCGCGAACAGGCGCTTGCTGGTGGTATCCCAGTAGGTCCAGCCCGGGTTGGCGCTGAAGGATTCGTCGAACGGGGTCGGCGAACCGTCGGAGAACAGCATCGGGAAGCCGCCCCAGGTCACGCCATTGGCGCGCTTCTGCTGGTAGTCGTAGCCGACGCTCAGCTGGGTGTCCGGGGTCAGGTCGGCGTCGATCACCGCATAGCCCAGTGTCTTGTGCTGGTCGTAGCGATCCATCTGCGATTCGGTGTCCAGGTAGCTGCCGATCACGCGCGCGCGCACCGAACCGCTGGCGTTCAGCGGGGTGGTGACGTCGACGGTGGAGCGGGTGCGTCCCCAGCTGCCCACGTTGACCGACACGCTGCCGGTCAGCTCGGCGCTGTCGGCGTGCTTGCGGATCAGGTTGACCGAGGCCGACGGGTTGCCCGCGCCGGTCAGCAGGCCGGTGGCGCCACGCACCACTTCCACGCGGTCGTACAGGGCCAGGTCCAGGCCGGAATCGCCGTAGCTCCAGTTCTGCACCATCTGCGTGGGCAGGTTGTCGTACTGGTAGCTGTCGATGTAGAAGCCGCGCGCGTAGAACTCGGTGCGCTCGGTGTCGGACTGGGTGCTGCTCACGCCGGTGGTGTTGGCCAGCACGTCGATGATGTCGTCGAGGTTCTGGTCCTCGATGCGCTGGTGGCTGATGATGCTGACCGACTGCGGGATCTCGCGCGGCGCGAGGTCGAAGCGGGTGCCGGCCGACGTGCGGCGGACCGAGTAGCCTTCGGCGCGCTCGCCCTTGACCACGATCTTGTCCAGGGTGGTGGCGTCGGCACCGGTGTCCTGCGCGAAGGCGGGAGCCGCAGCCAGCGTGGCCAGGGCGATCAACAGCGCCTGCGGCAGGCGACCTTGCGGCAGGGTGCGGGACGGCACAGCGGTAGTACGGGTCATCAGGGTTTCCTGGCGGCGGCGCGCACCAGGCGTCGATCCTCGGATGCCGGGCGCTGCGGACAAAGTGGGGGCAGTAGGCGGCTGGCGGGTGCCGCGGAAGCGGCACGGGCGTTGGCAACTGATCGCCGCAGCGCCTCCCTGGCGCGAACGGGATCGCAGTATGGTAATGCGAATCAGTCCCATCCGCAATGTCCACCGGGCGCAGGGCGGGTGAGGCGCGGTACCCGACCGGGGCTTAACGAAGGCAGGCCTACGTTGGGCCCACCGGGCACCTGGCCCCGACCGTAGGAACGTTCCGATGATCGCCAAGAACACCCTGTGTCTCTGGTATGACGGCACCGCCGAAGAGGCATCCGCCTTCTACGCGGCCACCTTCCCCGATAGTTCGGTGCAGGCCGTGCACCGCGCGCCGGCGGACTTCCCGTCGGGGAAGAAGGGCGACGTGTTGACGGTGGAATTCACCGTGGTCGGCATTCCCTGCATCGGCTTGAACGGCGGACCGGCGTTCAGGCACAGCGAAGCCTTCTCCTTCCAGATCGCCACCGATGACCAGGAGGAAACCGACCGCCTGTGGAATGCCATCGTGGGCAATGGCGGACAGGCAAGCGACTGCGGCTGGTGCAAGGACAAATGGGGCCTGTCCTGGCAGATCACCCCGCGCGTGCTGACCGCCGCGTTCAACAGCGACGATCCGGCCGTGGCCAAGCGCGCCTTCGAGGCGATGATGACCATGCAGAAGATCGACGTCGCGAAGATCGAGGCAGCCGTCAGAGGGTAGAGGGACACGCACGGCGTGTGGCTACGCGAATGGCTCTTCATGCGGGACGGGGGCGCGCGTATGCTTCGGCGATGTCGACTTCGCGCTTTGCCACGCTGCTCCCCGTCCTGGCCGTTCTCGGTTCGGTGACCTCGCTTGCCGTGGGCACCTCGTTCGCCAAACAGCTGTTCCCGTTGATCGGGGCGCAAGGCACCAGCGCGTTGCGCGTGGGGTTCTCCGCGCTGGTGCTGCTGGCGGTGTTCCGGCCCTGGCGCCGGGTCACCACCCGCGCCGACGCGGCCGCGATCTTCCGCTACGGCATCACCCTGGGGGTGATGAACCTGCTGTTCTACATGGCGCTGCGCACGATCCCGTTCGGCATCGCCGTGGCCATCGAATTCTGCGGGCCGCTGGCGGTGGCGATGTGGTCGTCGCGGCGGCCGGTCGACTTCCTCTGGGTGGGCTGCGCGGCCACCGGGTTGCTGCTGCTGTTGCCACTGGGCCACGGCGAGCCGCTGGACGCAGGCGGCGTGCTGTATGCGCTGGGCGCAGCGGTGTGCTGGGCGTTGTACATCATCTTCGGCAAGCGTGCCGGCCATCTGCCGGCCGGGCACACGGTGTCGCTCGGGCTGTGCGCGGCGGCGCTGGTGGTGGTGCCGGTGGGCGTGGGGCACGCGGGCACGGCGCTGCTGGACCCGAAGACCCTGCTGTTCGGCCTGGGCGTGGCGGTGGTGTCCAGCTCCATCCCGATGTGGCTGGAAATGGCGGCGCTGAAGCGGCTGCCGAAGGAAACCTTCGGCATCCTGATCAGCATGGAGCCGGCAGTGGCCGCATTGCTGGCGATGGGATTGCTGGCCGAGCACCTGACGCCGCTGCAGTGGGCGGCGATCGGGTGCACCGTGATGGCGTCGGTGGGGAGCACGTTGACCGCGAAGCGGCGGGCGCCGGCGCTACCGGACCCGGCGGGGTAGCCGAGGGGGTAGAGCCGACTGTTAGTCGGCTGCTCTCCGCGGCGATATCAATACCATCGCGCTTCGCGCGATAGCCGACTAACAGTCGGCTCTACCCCGTCGGACACGCATCGTGCATCAGCCGCGCACCGGCGCGTCGCCTGCCACGTAATACGTCCCGGTGCTTCGCGCCAACGGCGTGCGGCCACGGATGCGGTCGGCGATTTTCTCGGCGATCATGATGGTGGTGGCGTTGAGGTTGCCGGTGATGATGCGCGGCATGATCGAGGCGTCCACCACGCGCAGGCCCTGCATGCCGTGCACGCGGCCCTGGCCGTCCACCACGCTCATCGCGTCGTTGCCCATCGCGCACGAACAGGAAGGGTGGTACGCGGTCTCCGCGCGGGCGCGGACGAAGGCATCCAGTTCGGCATCGGTGCGGCAGTCGGCACCGGGGCTGATTTCGCGGCCACGGTACTCGTCCAGCGCCGGCTGGGCGATGATCTCGCGGGTGATCCGGATCGCATCGCGGAACTCCTGCCAGTCCTGCGCGGTGGACTGGTAGTTGAACAGGATCGACGGGTGCTGGTGCGGGTCCAGCGAGCGCGCATGCACGCGGCCGCGGCTGGGCGTACGCATCGAACCGACGTGCGCCTGGAAGCCATGTTCCTTGACCGCGTTGGTACCGTTGTAATTGATCGCCACCGGCAGGAAGTGGTACTGGATGTTGGGCCACTCGAACTCATCGCGGGTGCGGATGAAACCGCCGGCCTCGAACTGGTTGCTTGCCCCGATGCCGGTTCCTGCGAAGAGCCACTCCGCGCCGATCGCCGGCTGGTTCCACCATTGCAGCGCCGGGTACAGCGACACCGGCTTGGTGCAGGCGTACTGCATGTACACCTCCAGGTGGTCCTGCAGGTTTTCGCCGACGCCGGGCAGGTCGTGCACGAGCGGTACGCCCAGCGCGGCCAGCAGCGCCGGCGCACCTACCCCGGAGCGCTGCAGGATCTGCGGCGAGGCGATCGCACCCGCGCACAGCAGGACTTCGCGGGCGGCGAAAACGTCGGTGGGATCGGCGCTGCCGCCGGCCAGGTAGCGCACGCCCACCGCGCGCTTGCCGTCGAACAGGATGCGGTCGGTGGTGGCGTGGGTGACGATCTCCAGGCCCGGCCGGCCCTTGGCCATGTCCAGGTACCCGCGTGCGGTGCTGGAACGACGTCCGCGCGGGGTCACGGTGCGGTCCATCGGGCCGAAGCCTTCCTGCTGGTAGCCGTTGAGGTCGTCGGTGCGCGGGTAGCCGGCCTGCACACCGGCCTCGACCATGGCGTGGAACAGCACGTTGTTGTCGTTCTTCGGCGTCGCTACGCTCACCGGGCCGGTACCACCGTGGTAATCGTTGGGTCCGATGTCGCGGGTTTCGGCCTTGCGGAAGTACGGCAGCACATCCAGGTAGCTCCAGTCCTCCAGCCCCTCGAACCGGGCCCACTGGTCGAAGTCGAGCGCGTTGCCGCGGATGTAGCACATGCCGTTGATCAACGAGGAGCCGCCCAGGCCCTTGCCGCGCCCGCATTCCATGCGCCGGTTGTCCATGTGCGGCTCCGGCTCGGTTTCATAGGCCCAGTTGTAGCGCCGGCCCTGCAGCGGGTAGGCCAACGCGGCCGGCATCTGGGTGCGGAAGTCCAGGCGGTAATCCGGGCCGCCGGCTTCAAGCAGCAGCACGCGGATGCCGGCGTCTTCGGTCAGCCGCGCGGCCAGTGTGTTGCCGGCCGAGCCGGCGCCGATGATGATGTAGTCATACTCGCGCTTCATCGCGGGGTCTCCTGGTCAGGCCGGTTCAGAACACCGACGCGTAGCGGTCGAGTTCGATCTGCACGGATTTGGTGCGGGTGTAGGCGCGCAGCGTGGCCAGGCCGTTTTCGCGACCCACCCCGGACTGCTTGTAGCCGCCGACCGGCATCGAGGCGGGCGATTCACCCCAGCAGTTGACCCAGCAGATGCCGGCCTCCAGCTGGTGGATCAGCCGGTGCGCGCGCGCCAGGTCCGGGGTCACCACGCCGGCCGCCAGTCCGTAGTCGGTGGCATTGGCACGACGCACCGCCTCTTCTTCGTCTTCGTAAGCCAGCAGGCTCAGCACCGGCCCGAAGATCTCCTCGCGCACGTGGGTCATGTCGTCGCGGCAATCGCTGCAGATGGTCGGGGCGACGTAGCAGCCGTGGCCCAGCGCCCCCTCGGTCAGGCGTTCGCCGCCACACACCAGGCGGGCGCCTTCGGCCTTGCCACGTTCGATGTGCGCCAGCACGCTTCGCATGTGCGCGGCACTGACCAGCGGGCCGAAGTTGGTGTCCACCGCCATCGGGTCGCCGATGCGGATCCGCGCCACGCGCTCGCGCAGCGCCAGTTCCAGGTCGGCCAGCAGCGCCTGCGGCACGAAGACCCGGGTCCCGTTGGTGCAGACCTGGCCGGAGCTGTAGAAGTTGGCCATCATCGCCACGTCGGCGGCGAGGTCGAGGTCGGCATCGGCGCAGATGATCAACGGCGACTTGCCGCCCAGTTCCATCGTTACGTCCTTCAGCGTGGAGCTGGAGGCACTGGCCATCACCCTGCGCCCGGTGGCGGTGCCGCCGGTGAAGGAAATCTTCTCGATGCCGGGGTGTTCGGTCAGGGCCGCGCCGACCCCGGCTCCATCGCCGGGCAGCACGTTGAACACGCCGTCGGGCAGGCCGGCCTCGGTGAATATTTCCGCCAGTTTCAGCGCGGTCAACGGCGTGACTTCGCTGGGCTTGAAGATCATCGCGTTGCCCGCGGCCAGCGCCGGTGCGGCCTTCCACAGCGCGATCTGGATCGGGTAATTCCAGGCACCGATCGCGCCGACCACGCCCAGCGGTTCCTGCCGCGTGTAGAAGAAGCTGCCTTCGCGCAGCGGCACCTGGCTGCCTTCCAGGCCATGCATCACCCCGGCGTAGTATTCCAGCACGTCGGCGCCGGTCACGATGTCCACGCTGCGGGTTTCGCTGAGCGGCTTGCCGGTATTGAGGCTTTCCAGTTCGGCCAGGTCGTCGTTGTGCTCGCGCAGCAGCGCGACCGCGCGCAGCAGGATCCGCGAGCGCTCCACCGTGGTCAGCGCCGCCCACGCCTTCTGGCCGGCGCGGGCGCTTTCCACCGCGGCGTCCAGGTCGTCGCTGTTGGCATTGTGCACATTGGCCAGCACCTCGCCGTTGGCCGGGTTGACCACCTCGAAGGTGCGCTGGCCCTGCGAAGGCACATGGCGGCCGCCGATGTACAGCAGCTGGTCGGGGAAGGTGGGCATGGCGATGACTCCTTTGCGTAAAGACCAGCAGGGTTCAACGGGTCAGGTGCAGGAACTGCAGGTGACGCTCGTACTGGTCGATGATGTCGTTGATGATCTGCTGGCGGCTGTAGCCGACCAGCTCGTAATCCTGTCCGCCCTCGTACAGGTGGACTTCGGCACGGTAGTAACGCTGATTGCGGAAGCGCTGGGCGGCGAACGACGGGGTGAGGTAGCCCGTCATCACGACCTGGTAGGTGAACACCTGCTGCTCGCCATGGTCCACGGTGAGCTGCATGTCGCCCGGTTCGAAGCGGGTTTCCACGTCCAGGCCCTTTTCGCGCAGCTGCGCGGCCACCGCTTCCAATGCCGGGCGGACTTCTTCGTCCATGAAGCGGTACACCTCGTCGCGCGCCGGGAAGTGCACGGCCTGGGTGATGCGCTGGCGCCAGCCACGCTGGTGCCGCGATTGCCCCACCACCGGAATGGGCGAGTACTGCGACGCCTTCTTCCGCTGCGATTCCTCGCCCAGCGCGCGGGTCAGTCCCCACAGCATCAGCAGCAGCACCACCGAGAACGGCAGCGAGGCCAGCACCACCGCCGACTTCAGCGCATCCATGCTGCCAGCCAGCAGCAGCCCGGCCGTGACCAGGCCGGTCATCACGCCCCAGAACACGCGCAGCCAGCGCGGGCCGTCGTCTTCGGGCGCACCGCCGTGCGAGGACAGGGTGGACAGCACCACCGTGCCGGAGTCGGCCGAGGTGACGAAGAAGATGAAACTGACGATGACCGTCACGGTGATCACCGCACGGCTCCACGGGTAGTTGTCCAGCAGCGCGTAGAGCACGGTGGGCGGGCTGTCTACCGCCAGCTGTGCGAGGTGTTCCTGGCCGTGGTGCAGGACCTGGTCCAGCGCGCTGTTGCCGAAGATCGACAGCCACGCCAGGGTGAAGCCCAGCGGGATCAGCAGCACCCCGAACACGAATTCGCGGATGGTGCGCCCGCGCGAGATGCGCGCGATGAACAACCCCACGAAAGGTGCCCAGCCGATCCACCAGGCCCAGTAGAACACCGTCCAGTCGCCCAGCCAGTCGGCGCGGCCGCCGTAGGCATACACGTCGAAGCTCTTGCCGACCACGCTGCCCAGGTAGTCGCCCAGGTTCTGCATCAGGGTGCTGAGCAGGTACTGGGTGGGGCCGGCGAACAGCATGAACAGCAGCAGCGCGATCGCCAGCAGCATGTTGATGTCCGACATCAGCCGCACGCCTTTTTCCACCCCGGACACGGCCACGCTGATCGCCGCGCCCATCATCAGCACGATCAGCCCCACCTGCACCCACGGCGCGTGCGGGATCGGCAGCAGCGCGTTCAAGCCGGCATTGAGGTGCAGCACGCCAAAGCCCATGTCCGCGCCGATCCCGAACACCGTGGCGACGATGCCCAGTGCGTCCACGGTGTAGCCGATCGGGCCGTTGATGCGCTTGCCGATCAGCGGATACAGCGCCGAGCGCAGCGCCAGCGGCAGGTTGTGACGGTAGGCGAAGTAGGCCAAGGCCATGGCGGCCAGCGCGAACACGCCCCATCCGTGCAGGCCCCAGTGCAGGAACAGCAGCTGCATGGCCTGGCGTGCACTGGCTTCGCCGCCCCCGACCCCGCCCTGCGGCGGCTGCAGGTAGTGGGTGAGCGGTTCGGACACGCAGAAGAAGAACAGGGTGATGCTGATCCCGGCGGCGAACAGCATGCCGGCCCAGGAGAGGTAGCTGAATTCCGGCTCGTCGTGGTCCGCACCGAGCTTGACCTGCCCATAGCCGGACAGCGCCACGCCGACCACGAACACCAGGTACACGGTCATCGCCAGCAGGTAATACCAGCCCACGTTGCGCGACGCCCAGGTCTGCGCTTCCAGCAGCAGCACGCCGGAGGCCGTTGGAAAGGCAGTGACCAGCACCGCGAAGGCCGCCACCACGCTGGCGGCGAACAGGAAGACGGGTCGCAGCGTGCGCACCTCGCTTGGAGGTGTCTCCGCGGTGTTCATGGATCAAGGGCCCCGGTGCCGTTGCCGGCAGACCGGAGGATTAGCGCACAGGCGCTGTGGATATTCCGTTTAGGCGGTCAACGCAGCGCGGCGGTCGGCACGTCGATCGCCATGGCCAGGGCCAGGTGGTCGGAATAGGCGGCCGGTACCGCTTCGGCACTGCGCTGGTGCAGGCCGTTGCTGAGCAGGATGTGGTCGATGGCCCGGTCCGGGCGCCAGCTGGGGAAGGTCGGCACCGCGCAGCCCGGGGGCTGCAGGGTGGTCTTCTGGTACAGCACCTGCATTTCCGGGCGCTCGGCCAGGCAGTTGAAATCGCCCATCAGCACCGCGTTGGGGTGGTCGGACAGCAGGTCGGCAATGAAGGCCAACTGCGACATGCGCGAGTTGGTCCCCAGCGACAGGTGCGCCACCGCCACCGCCAGCCCTTCGGCGCCGTCACCGAACTTGGCCAACAGCACGCCGCGCCCGCCGATCCGGCCGGGCAGGGCGTGGTCCTGGACTTCCACCGGTTCCAGCCGGCTCAGCAGGCCGTTGGCGCTGGAGGCCACTCCGCCCATGCGGCGGTTGGGCTGGTGGCTCCAGTAATTGAAGCCGGCACGCTCGGCCAGGTAGTGGGTCTGGTTGGTGAAGCCCGAGCGCAGGCTGCCGGGGTCGGCCTCCTGCAGGCCGACGATGTCATGGCCACGGGCCAGCTGGGCGATGGCGTCCAGGCTGGTCCGCTTGCGCCCCGCCGGCAGCGCATGCGACCAGCTGCGGGTCACATAGTCGCTGTAGCGGCGGGTGCTCGAGCCGGCCTGGATGTTGGCCGTGAGCAGGCGCAGGGTCCGCGTGTTGGGGGAAGTCACGACAGGTGCAGGCTCTTGGAAACTCAGTTGCCCTTGGCGGCGCGTTCGCGGGCGATCAGGTGATCGGCGATGCGCAGCATGTCGGGGAAACTCTTGCCCTTGACCAGGTACTTGCCGTTGACGATCACCGACGGGGTGCCCTGGATCTCCGAGTCCTGCGCGAACTTCTTGGCCTTGTTGGTCTGGCCGGTCACGCTGAAGCTGGACATGGCGGCGAGGAACTGCTTCTGGTCGGCGCCGTGCTTGGCGTAGAACGCGGCGATCTCTTCCACCGTATCGCGGCCGCGTTCGCCCTTCAGGCTCTGGTCGACGTGGATGGCCTTGTACAGCGCCTCATGGGTCTTGTCTTCCAGGCCCAGTGCCTGCGCGGCGTAGAAGGCCTTGGCGTAGTTGTCCCAGGTACCGCCGAACATGGCCGGCACGTAGACGAAGTTCACATCGCTGGGCAGGCCCGCCTTCCACGGCCCGATCAGCGGCTGGAACGCGGCGCAGGCCGGGCAGACGAAACCGAACACTTCAGCCACTTCGATCTTGCCGGTAGCCGGCTGGAACGGCTTGCCATTGGCGATCACGACGTAGTCGGTGCCTTCGACCGGGGCCGGGCCGACCGGGGCGGTGGCGCTGGCCGGCGACGGCGCGGGCGCTGCGGTGTCGGCCGACGCC
>NZ_CAUQPH010000056.1:0-24483 GCF_963519925.1 uncultured Stenotrophomonas sp.
CGGCGGCGGTGGCGGCCTCGCTGGGCCTCGCCGCCGGCGCGATCGGCGCGTTGGCCGCCCCTTGGGTGCACGCGAGGCGCAAGCACCTCAGCTGACGGCGTGACGACCAACGGTCGTCACCTACCGAACGGCATGACCGCCGTTGGCGAGCCCTCGGTAGGTACCGACCGTTGGTCGGTACGCCCGTCAGCCCTCATCCATCCGCTGCAGGCCGTCCCCGGCCAGACGCAGGATCAGCTTCTCCAGCATCTGCTCCTCTTCCTCGCTCAGCACCGACATCAGCTTGCGGGTGATCTCGATCACCAGCGGGGCGATGGTCTCGTACACCTCGAAGCCGGCCGCCGACAGCGCCAGCACCGAACGGCGGCGGTCGTCGCCGTGGGTTTCACGCTTGATGAAGCCCCGTTCGAGCAGTCTGGCCACGGCCCGGCTGACCGCCACCTTGTCCATCGCAGTGCGGTCGGAGACCTCGCTGGCCGACGACCCCGGGTACAACGCCAGGATCGTGATCACCCGCCATTCGGGAATCGCCAGGCCATAACGGTCCCCATACAGCTTGGCGATGTTGCCGCTGACCCGGTTGGACAGGACGCTCAGCCGGTAGGGCAGGAACTGCTCCAGGTCGAGCAGGGCGTGCGAGGCACGGATGCTGTGGCTGCTGGGATCGGCTGGGTTCATGCTGCGGTGCACCTTGATGGTGGTTTCATGTGAAACTATAACCTTGTTTCCGGATTCCGCATTCTCGCGGGTCTGCCTTCCGCCCGCACCTGGTTTTTTCCGGGGGTGGGCCGCTTTGGAGCCATGTCATGAGCAGCCAGCCCGCCACCGCGTCGCACGCCCCCAACCCCGGCATGCAGGTCACCACCTTCGAGAACCCGATGGGCATCGACGGGTTCGAGTTCGTCGAGTTCGCCGCGCCCGCCGGTCGCGGCGCCGAACTGCACGACTACTTCCGCAGGATGGGCTTCACCGCCGTGCTGCGCCACAAGCAGCGCGCCATCACCGTGTACCGCCAGGGCGATGTCAATTTCCTGGTCAACGAAGAACCCGACTCGTTCGCCTCCGACTTCGCCGACAAGCATGGCCCGTGTGCCTGTGGCTTCGCCATCCGCTTCAAGAAGCCGGGCGAAGAGGTGCTGCGCATGGCCCTGGGCAACGGTGCCGAAGTCGTCGACTTCAAGCCTGACACCAAGGCCGTGCCGGCGCCGGTGATCAAGGGCATCGGCGACTGCATGCTGTACCTGGTGGACCGCTACGGCGCCGCCGGCAGCATGTTCGATGCCCACTATGCGCCGATCGAGGGCGCCGACCCGCGTCCGGTCGGGTTCGGCCTGACCTTCATCGACCACCTCACCCACAACCTGTATTTCGGCAACATGCAGCAGTGGTCTGACTACTACGAGCGCCTGTTCAACTTCCGCGAGATCCGCTATTTCGACATCAAGGGCCTGAAGACCGGCCTGGTGTCCAAGGCGATGACCGCGCCGGACGGCATCGTGCGCATTCCGCTCAATGAGTCGTCCGATCCGAAGAGCCAGATCAACGAGTACCTGGACGCCTACAAGGGCGAGGGCATCCAGCACATCGCCTGCTTCACCGAGAACATCTACGAGACGGTCGAAGCGATGCGCGCCCAGGGCGTGGAGTTCCTGGACACGCCGGAGACCTACTTCGAGGTGATCGACATGCGCGTACCGGGCCACGGCGAAGACGTGGCGCGGCTGGCAAAGAACAAGATCCTCATCGACGCCGACCCGGAAACCAAGCAGCGCAAGCTGCTGCAGATCTTCACCACCAACTGCATCGGTCCGATCTTCTTCGAGATCATCCAGCGCAAGGGCAACGAAGGCTTCGGCGAGGGCAACTTCACCGCGCTGTTCGAAAGCATCGAGCGCGACCAGATCAAGCGCGGCGTGCTGTAATCCACGAAACGGGGCCGACCATGTCCACCAGCATCGAATCCCGCGGCTACCAGACCGGCTTCGGCAACGAATTCGCCACCGAAGCGGTGGAGGGCGCGCTGCCGGTCGGCCGCAATTCGCCGCAGCGGGTGGCGCAGGGTCTGTACGCCGAGCAGCTGTCGGGCACGGCCTTCACCGCGCCACGCGGCAGCAACCGGCGCAGCTGGCTGTACCGGATCCGCCCGGCGGTGACGCATGGCGAGTTCCAGCCGTATGCGCAGCCGCACCTGCACAGCGACTTCGCGCAGGGGGCGGTGTCGCCCAACCAGCTGCGCTGGGACCCGCTGCCGTTGCCGACCACGCCGACCGACTTCGTCGATGGCCTGTACACCATGGGCGGCAACGGCTCTCCGGATGCGCACGGCGGAGTGGGCATCCACCTGTATGCGGCCACCGCCGACATGCAGGGCCGCTACTTCTACGACGCCGACGGTGAGCTGCTGATCGTGCCGCAGCTCGGCCGCCTGCGCCTGCTCACCGAATTCGGCGTGATCGAGATCGAGCCGCAGCAGATCGCGGTGATTCCGCGCGGCGTGCGCTTCCGCGTGGAACTGCCGGACGGCCAGGCGCGCGGCTACGTCTGCGAGAACTTCGGTGCGCTGCTGAAACTGCCCGACCTCGGCCCGATCGGCTCCAACGGCCTGGCCAATCCACGCGACTTCGAAACCCCGCACGCGGCGTTCGAGGATGTGGACGGCGCCTTCGAGCTGATCGCCAAATTCCAGGGCCAGCTGTGGCGCGCCGACATCGATCACTCCCCGCTGGACGTGGTGGCCTGGCACGGCAACTATGCGCCGTACCGCTACGACCTGCGCCGCTTCAACACCATCGGCTCGATCAGCCACGACCATCCGGATCCGTCGATCTTCCTGGTCCTGCATTCGCCCAGCGACACCCCTGGCACCAGCAACATGGACTTCGCGATCTTCCCGCCGCGCTGGCTGGTGGCACAGGACACGTTCCGGCCACCGTGGTTCCACCGCAACATCGCCAGCGAGTTCATGGGCCTGATCCATGGCGCCTACGACGCCAAGGCCGAGGGTTTCGTGCCCGGCGGCGCGTCCCTGCACAACAGCATGAGCGGACACGGCCCGGATGCGGCGACCTTCGAGAAAGCGTCCGCCGCCGACCTGAGCCGTCCGGATGTGATCAAGGACACCATGGCCTTCATGTTCGAAACCCGTGGCGTGATCCGCCCCACCGCGCAGGCGATGGACGCGGCGCATCGCCAGCGTGGCTACCAGCACTGCTGGCAGGGGCTGAAGAACAACTTCCGCGCCTGAGGAACGCCGGCGCGTCACGCCGGCGGGTCAGCCGGGGATGGCGCCCGCCTGCTCCAGCTCGGCCAGGTGCGTTTCGGGAAGCACTTCGAACACGCGCTGACGCACGCGTTCGCAGTACCCGGGGGAGGTCATGCCCGGCAGTGCGTCCAGCGCGCCGCGCAGGGCGGCAACCACCTGCTCATCGCTGCGCGCCTGCTGCAGGGTGCGCAGCAGCAGGGCCGCCTGCGGGTGGCGCTGCAGTTCCAGGATGCCGATCAGATAGATGCGTGCGGCGACCATCGAGCGTCGGCGTTCGGTGGCCGGGGCGGGCATTGCCGCTTCGGAGGGCGGGGCCACAGGGATCGCCGCTGCCGGCGCAGGTTCGACCGGCGCCATGGACACCAGGTAGCCGGCCTGGATCAGCTGGATCACCATGGCCGGCGCCTCCGGCCCGATCATCGCGGTCAGCTGGGCCAGGTCGCGCTGGCCGTCGCACAGGATCAGCAGGCGCCGCTGGCGCATGGCCAGGGGCGCACGGTGGGCCTGCAGGGCGTCGCGGGCGAGGTCGGTCTTGCACGGTTGCATGGGCATGGGGTCGAAGCGGTGCACGCCGAGCCTGAATGCTGCAGGTGTAACTGTGATGACACGCACGCCCTGCATGCATGGGCTGCACACCTGCCACGCTAGCCTGCGGGCCATCTACAGGAGGACGTGCACATGAAACAGCTGGGAGGCGTATTGGCGCTGGGCGTGGCGCTGGCACTGGGTGGCTGCGAACGCACGCCGGAGACCCCGTCCACCGACGCCCAGGCGGCGACGGTCGAACCGGCGGCGGATACCGCCGCCGCGCCTGCGGCCGCTGGCGCCGCCGCCGCGTCCGCCGACACGGCATCGCAGGGGCCGGCACACCTCGACGGTTACGGTCCGCTGCGCCTCGGCAGCACGCTGGATGAGGTCCGGACCGCGTGGAAGGAACCGTTGCGGGGCGACGTACCGGATGACTATTGCCATGCCCTGCGGCCCGAGGGCAGCCAGGCCGATGACGTGATCCTGATGATCGAGGGCAAGCGCCTGGTCCGCTATGACGTGCGCAACGACCGCATCGCCGCGCCGGGCGGCGGCAAGGTGGGCATGTCGCTTGGACAGCTGCAGACGTTGTATCCGGACCGTGGCGACCTCACCCCGCACAAGTACGACGAACGCGGGCACAACCTGCGCGTGCGCCCGGCGGCCGACGGCGGCGCGGTGGTCAACTTCGAGATCGACGGGGACGGCAAGGTCACCGCCTGGCGGGTCGGCAAGACCCCACAGGTCGATTACGTGGAAGGCTGCTCCTGAGGGATTGCCGGGCAGCGCCCGGCACTACAGAATCGAGCCACGACACCTGGGGATCCACCGATGATCGCTGCTACCGCTTGGTTCCTGCTGGGCCTGCTGCTGCTTGCACTGGGTGGCGACTCCATCGTCAAGGCTGCTTCCGGCCTGGCCCAGCGCTTCGGTGCTTCGCCCTTCGTGGCGGGGCTGTTGCTGGTCACCTTCGGCACGTCGCTGCCGGAACTGGTGGTCAACGCGCGTGCGTTCGTGGTCGGCGCGCAGGACCTGGCGCTGGGCAACGCCGTGGGCAGCAACATCGTCAACGTCGGCCTGACCCTGGCCCTGGCCGCGCTGGCGGCCCCGCTGCTGGTGCGGGCGCGGCTGCTGTCGCCGTTGCTGATCCTGCTGGCCGTGGCCAGCCTGGCGGTGATCGTGTTCGGCCTGGACGGGGTGATCGCGCGCTGGGAAGGCGCGGTGCTGCTGCTGGGCTTCCTGGCGTTGCTGGTGTTCGTGCTGCGCGCTGCGGCCCGGGAGTCCGAACCGGTGCGCGAGGCGATTGCCGCTTACGCCATGACCCGAACCGGCCTGCTGCTCAATGTGATCCGGGTGGTGTTCGCGGCGGTGTGCCTGTACTACGGCGCGCGCTGGATCGTCGGTGCCGCGCCGGTGCTGGGCGCGGGCCTGGGCTGGTCGCCGCTGCTGGTAGGCCTGCTGCCGGTCGCCATCGGCACCGCGCTGCCGGAAGTGGCGGCGGCGATCGTCGCCGCGCGTCGCGGCCAGGGCGACATGGTGTTGGGCCACGTGATCGGCTCGAGCCTGTTCAACCTTCTGGTGGTGGTGGGGGGCATGGCCGCGCTGCGTCCGCTGGCCCTGCCCGAATCGTTCGTGAAGCTCGAGCTGCCGGCCGCCATTGCCTTCGTACTGGTGCTGTACCCGATGCTCAAGGGCGACCTGACCATCAGCCGGCGCGAGGGCGGGATCCTGTTGGTGGCGTTCGTAGCGTGGATCGCGCTGGAGCTGGCGCTGATTTCGTAGAGCCACGCCCTGCGTGGCTGCGCTTCATCCGGAGATCGCGAAGCCACGCAGGGCGTGGCTCTACGAGTGGTTTCGCCACGGATTAGAGATTGTGTTCCGGGGGCGCGGTAGGATCCGTGCGCGTGGCGACGCGTTCGTCGGAAGGGCGCTCCTCTGTCACATTGCGCGGCAACGGCGGCGGCAACGGCGGCGGCAACTGCTCGTCCTTCGCGGTCTCATGCCCCGGCAGGCTCGGTCGCTTTTCCATCATCAGCGACAGCGCGGCCTTGGCCATCATGTGCGCGCTGATCGGCGCGGTGATGAACAGGAACACGGTGATCAGCAGCTCGCGCGGCTGCGGATCTTCGCCGAGGAAGATGTGGTACAGCACCGAACCTAGCAGCACGCAGCCCACGCCCAGCGTGCTGGCCTTGGTCGGCGCGTGCAGGCGCTTGAAGAACGTGTCCAGCTTCACCAGCCCCAGCGCACCGACCAGGATGAAGAAGCAGCCGAACAACAGCAGCAGCGACAGCGCGACCTGGATGAAGGTGATCATTCGACGATGTCCCGGCGCAGCACGAACTTGCTCAGCACCACCGTGCTGCCGAACCCCAGCATGGCGATGACCAGCGCGGCTTCGAAATACACCGCTGAATTCAGGTACATGCCGAACAGCATCAACTCGGCGATGGCCGTGATCGACAGCGTGTCCAGTGCCAGGATCCGGTCCGGCACGGTCGGTCCGCGCAGCAGCCGCCAGGTGGCCAGCAGCGTCGCCAGGCCGACCACGTGCATGCACACCACGATGGTGGTCTGGATGAAGGTGAAACCGGTCATGGGAAGATCTCCATCAGCGGGGCCTCGTAACGGGACTTGATCTGATCGATGAGCGCATCCGGGTCGTCCAGGTGCAGCACGTGTACCAGCAGGTGACGGCGATCGTCGGAGAGCGCGGCCGAGACCGTGCCCGGGGTCAGCGTGATCATGCTGGTGAGCGCGGCGATGCCATGGATGTTGGCGATGTCCAGCGGCAGCCAGATGAAACCGGGGTGGATGCGGCGCTCGGGACCCAGCACCTGGATGGCCACGCGGATGTTGGAAACCAGGATGTCCCACAGGGTGACGCAGATCAGCTTCGGCACCGGCCGCAGCGAGCCGATCTTCGCGAATTCGCGGTCCAGCCGTGCCGCGAACAGTGGCACCACCACGCCCAGCAGCATGCCCAGCAGGATCTGGCCAAGGGTGAAGCTGTCGGACATCAGCACCCAGAAGGCAACTACCGTCACGCTCAGCGACGGCGACGGAACCAGGCGACGGTACAGCGAGCGGCGTGCGTTCATGGCTGGCGGATCTCCGGCGGAGTGGCACGCTCGGCATCCACGTACTGTGCCGGGTGCAGCAGCTGCTCGGCCATGGCGTCGGTGTACTGCATCAGCGGGTTGGCGAACACGCTCATGCCGATGCCATAACAGAGCAGCAGCGCGGCGGCGAACAGTTCCACGGTGCGGGTAGGGGCCTTGCGCGGTGGCGGCACGCCTTCTTCCACGACCGGCACGCGCCAGAACAGCCGGATCCCGCCGCGGGTGATGCCGACGATGACCATCAGGCTGCTGCCCAGCACTGCCGCCCACACCATACCGGTATAGGGCGCGGGCATCCCTGCCAGCAGGGCGGCCTTGGCCAAGAAGCCGGACAGCGGCGGCAGCCCGGCCACCGACACCGCGCCGATCAGGAACAGCACCGCCGGGGTTTCCTTGCCCGGCATCGGCGCGATGATTTCCTTGCGGTCGCTGGCGCCGCCGCGACGGCGGCGGATCAGGTCGGCGATGAGGAACAGCGCGGCGGCCACGAAGGTACTGTGCGGCAGGTAATACAGGCCGGCGGAAAGCACCTCGGGGGTCCGGATCGAGAACGCGATGAACAGCGTCGCCGCCGAGACCACCACCAGGTAGGAGATCAGTACGCGCAGCCGCGCCGCAGCGAGCACGCCCAGCCCACCCAGCAGCAGCGTGGCCACGCCCGCCCACAGCAGCCACTGGCTGCCGTAGCCGGCCATTGCCCCCGCGTCCTCGCCGAACCACAGCGTGCTCACCCGCAGCATCGCGTACAGGCCGACCTTGGTCATGATCGCAAACAGCGCGGCCACCGCCGCCGGCGCGCGCGCGTAGGCTTCGGGCAACCACAGGTACAGCGGCATCAGCGCGGCCTTGCTGCAGAACACCAGCAGCAGCAGGCCCAGCGTGGCCTTGACCAGGGTCAGGTGGGTGGGCGGCACCTCGGCGATGCGCTGCGACAGCTCGGCCATGTTGAGCGAGCCCAGCGACGCGTACAGCAGCCCCAGCGCGATCAGGAACAGGGTCGAGGCAGTGACGTTGAACACCACGTAGTGCAGGCCGATGCGCATGCGCAGGCCGCGACCGCCACTCAGCAGCAGCCCGTAAGAGGCGATCAGCATCACCTCGAAGAACACGAACAGGTTGAAGATGTCGCCGGTCAGGAACGCGCCGTTGAGGCCGACCAGCTGGAACTGGAACAGCGCGTGGAAATGCGGCGCGCGACGGTCCCACCCCGAGCAGGCATGCAGCAGGCACGGAATGGCCAGCAGCAGGGTGGTCAGCAGCATCCAGCTGGACAGCCGGTCGGCGACCAGTGCGATGCCCAGCCGCGAGGGCCAGTCGCCCAGCAGGTACACCGCGATGGTGCCATCGGCGGTCTGCGCGAACAGCAGCGCCACCGACGCGGCCAACGCGGCCAGCGTGGTCCAGGCCACGGTGCGCTGCACCTTCGGCCCATAACGGCGGTGTTCGACGAACAGCGAGCACGCGGCACCGAACAGCGGAACCAGGATCGGCAGGATCACCGCATGGTTCATGCGCCGCCCTCCCGGCCGGGCGCGGTGTCGGGCTTTTCGGCCGCTTCATCCTCGTGCGCGTCGACATGGTCGCTGTGGTTGTCGCTGCGGCTGCGCATGGCCAGCACGATGCTTACCGCGGTCATCGCAAACGCAATGACGATGGCGGTGAGCACCAGCGCCTGTGGCAGCGGGTCGGTGTAGTTGCTCAGGTTGCTGTCCAGGCCTTCCTTCAGCACCGGGGCCTTGCCGGTGACCAGGCGGCCGCCGGAGAAGATCAGCAGGTTGGTGGCATAGGACAGGAACGTCATGCCGAGAATGACGTCGAAACTGCGCGCGCGCAGCAGCAGGTAGATGCCGATCGCACCGAGTACGCCGATCGCACTTGCCAGGGCCAGTTCCATCAGTGCATCTCCCCGGTGCGTGCCGAACGGCGGTTGGGATCGATCTCACCCTTGCGGGCGTTGCGGGTGCGCGAAGGTTTCACCGTGGCCATCATCGACAGCATCAGCATCGCCCCGCCGAACACCACCAGGTACACGCCGGTGTCGAAGCCGATCGCGCTCGCCAGCGGCACCGTGCCGATCAGCGGAATGTCCAGGTCGAGGTGGCCGCTGGTCAGGAACGGCACCCCGAACAGCATCGAGGCGCTGCCGCTGACAATGGCGATCAGAAGACCCGCACCGATGCAGCGGATGTAGTCGAAGCCGAAGCGGGATTCCACCGACGCGGTGCCCTGGATGACGTACTGGATCAGCAGCGGCACCGCCAGCACCAGCCCGGCGATGAAGCCGCCGCCCGGCGCGTTGTGGCCGCGCAGGAACAGGAAGATCGACACGGTGAGGGTCAGCGGGAACATGATCTGGGCAAGATCGGCCGGCACCGGCAGCTTGACCGGCGGCCCTGGCATGACCTGCTCCGGCGCCATCCGCGTGCGTCGGAGCATCGCGTGCACCACCAGCGCGGCGATGCCGAACACGGTGATCTCGCCGAAGGTATCGAAGCCGCGGAAGTCCACCAGGATCACGTTGACCACGTTCTCACCGTAGGCTTCGGGCAGCGCGCGCGCGACCAGTTCGCCGGCCATGGTGTTGGGGGGCAGGGTCATGGCGCTGTAGGCCATTGCCGCCAGGCCGCCGCCACCGATCACCGCGATCAACGCGTCGCGGCGTTTGCGCCAGCGCGACCGCTCCGGCGGCGACTGCGCCGGCAGGTAGTTCATGCCCAGCAGCATCAGTACCAGGGTGACCATTTCCACCAGCAGCTGGGTCAGGGCCAGGTCCGGCGCGGACAGGAACACGAAGGTGAGCGACACCATCAGCCCGACGCCACCGACCACCAGCACCGCGAGCAGGCGCTGCCGGTAGACGAACAGCGCGCCCAGCGCGCAGGCCATCATCACCCCCCACAGCGCCCAGCCCAGCAGCGGAATCGGCTGCGGCGACGGCCAGTTGGGCGAGACCGGGTTGGCCACGAACGGCGCGGCCGCCACCACGATGGCGACCACCACCAGCGCCATCAGCATGCGCTGCAGGCTGCCGTTGGCCAGGCCCTGGGTCAGCCGGTGGGCGAAGCCGAACACCAGGTCCAGCTGCTTGTGGAACAGGTTGCGCCCAATGGCATGGCTGACCACGGCATGCAGGTTGATCAGCCGGCGCAGCCCGAAGTACAGGGCGATGCCACCGAGCACGCCGGCGATGCTCATCACCAGCGGCAGGTTGAAGCCGTGCCACACCGACAGGCTGTAGGCCGGCATGGCCGGACCCAGGATCGAAGAGGCCGCCGCGTGCAGCACCGGTGCCACCGTGATCGCCGGGGCGACGCCGACCGCCACGCACACCACCACCAGGATCTCCACCGGCACCTTCATGAAGCGCGGTGGCTCATGCGGCACCCGGTCCAGGTCGTGCGGGCCCTTGCCGAAGAAGGTGTCGTGCACGAAGCGCAGGCTGTAGGCCACGCCGAGCACGCCGGCCAGCAGCGCGGCGATCGACACCGCGATGCGCATCGGCTCCGGACCCTGCGCGGTGATCGCCTCGGCAAACAGCATTTCCTTGGACAGGAACCCATTGAGCAGCGGGATGCCCGCCATCGCCAGCGAGGCGATGATCGCCAGCGCGCTGGTAAAGGGCATCAGCCTGCGCAGGCCACCCAGCCTGCGCATGTCGCGCGTGCCCGTTTCATGGTCGATGATGCCGGCGGCCATGAACAGCGAGGCTTTGAAGGTGGCGTGGTTGAGGATGTGGAACACGCCGGCCACCACCGCCATCGGCGTGGACAGGCCGAACAGCAGGGTGATCAGGCCCAGGTGCGAAATCGTCGAATAGGCCAGCAGGCCTTTCAGGTCGTGCTGGAAGATCGCGTTCCAGGCGCCGATCAGCAGCGTGAGTGCGCCAATGCCGCTGACCGTATAGAAGAACAGGTCGGTGCCGGCCAGCGCCGGGTGCAGGCGTGCCAGCAGGAACACGCCGGCTTTGACCATGGTGGCCGAGTGCAGGTACGCCGACACCGGGGTCGGCGCGGCCATGGCGTGCGGCAGCCAGAAGTGGAACGGGAACTGCGCGCTTTTGGTGAAAATGCCGGCCAGCACCAGGAACAGGGCCCACGGGTACAGCGCGCTGGCGCGGATCGCATCGCCAGCGGCCAGCACCGCGTCCAGTTCGAAGCTGCCCACGATGCGGCCGATCAGCAGCACGCCGCCGAGCAGGGCCAGGCCACCGCCGCCGGTGACCACCAGTGCCATCCGCGCGCCTTCGCGGGCATCCTGGCGATGCGACCAGAAGCCGATCAGCAGGAACGAGCTGATGCTGGTCATTTCCCAGAACACCATCAGCAACAGCAGGTTGCCCGACAGCACCATGCCCAGCATGGCGCCCATGAACAGCAGCAGGTAGCAGTAGAAGCGGTGAGCGTTGTCGCGCGGGCTCAGGTAGTAGTGGGCATACATCACCACCAGCGCGCCGATCGCCAGCACCATGCCGGCGAACATCCAGGCCAGCCCGTCCAGCCGCAGCGAGAAGGCCAGCCCGATCTGCGGCAGCCAGTCCCCGAAACTGCGCACCACCCCGTCTTCGAGGATCGCGGGGGTCAGGGTGGCGAGCAACGCCAGCCCGCCCACGGGCGCGGCCGCAGCCAGCCAGGCGGCGGTGGGACGGGAACTGCGGCGGAGCACAACCACTGCAACCGCCATCAGGAAGGGCAGCGCGAGCAGCAGGAGAAGGGTCGGATTCATGCAGGGAATGCTGGATTCACGAGCAGGCCTTTCAGTCTAACAGGCGGGGATTTGTCGCCGATATACTCGATTACGCCATCAACTGCATGCAACGTGCGTGATTCATCTTTTTTCGGTGGTGTGAGCACTCCATTCGGGCCCGTTCAAGGCCGTATGGAAACACCGCCAGTGGGGCGGTCCTCGCCATGTGGCTCAGGTTCAGCCCAGCAACCACGGGGCCTCTACCCCGATGCCAGCCTTACCGCCGATGAATGCACCGATCTCCCCGGAGGCCAGCCACAGCCATGCTGGACCCGCTGCCGTGGAGCAGGGGTGAGCTTCATCTCGTTCAGGTTCGGCAGCGATGACGTAGTGCCACGCCCTGCGTGGCAAGCGCAGTCCAATAAATCAGTAGCGCCATCCCATCTGGCGATAGCCCTTGGCCATCACCCAGGCCGGTCCGATCAACAGGTACGTCAGGTCGGTCAGGAAGCTGGGCTTGCGCCCTTCGACCTTGTGGCCGATGAACTGGGCGATCCAGGCCACCACGAACACCCCAAGCCCCAACCAGCCCAGGTTGGCCAGGCCAATCCCCGCTTCCAGCAGGCGGCAGGTGCAGCCGCACACGAACAGCAGGGCCAGCATGCCCAGCCCGAGCCGGCGCGAAAGCTTGTTGTAGAAACACCACGCGGTGAACATCGCCAGCCCCGCCCACACCCCGTACTGGAACCAGGTGATCAGCGGCGGCACGCACCACAGCAGGGCAATCACCGACCACAGGATCGCCGGCACCGCCACCACATGGATGCGCTGGTTCAGCGTGTTGCGGTGGTCGTCGGAATAGCTGGCGAAATAGCGATCGATGGGTCGCACAAGCTGGGTCGTGGTGGACATTGAGCCTCCGGAGTGACCACAGAATACTCCCGACAGCGGACGGGTAGGGCAGGACGGGGCGGGGCGGGGCGGGGCGGGGCGGGTAGAGCGGACTGTTAGTCCGCTGCTCCCCCGCAGCCGACTAACAGTCGGCTCTACCGTTGGAGTGCAGCACGCCGCACTCCATGCCGCCGGATTCGACCGGCGGCATCAATCGACCGAAATACCCGCCAGCCGCTGCAGGGCCTCGGCGTACTTGGCCCGGGTGCGTTCGATGACCTCGGCCGGAATGCTCGGGCCCGGAGCGGTCTTGCCCCAGTCCAGGGTTTCCAGGTAATCGCGGACGAACTGCTTGTCGTAGCTCGGCGGGCTGGTGCCCACTTCGTACTCGTCGGCCGGCCAGTAGCGGGAGGAATCCGGGGTCAGCATCTCGTCCATGATGTACAGGCGCCCATCGGCATCGGTCCCGAACTCGAACTTGGTGTCGGCCAGGATGATGCCGTGCTCGCGGGCGTAATCGGCGGCGAACTTGTAGATGCGCAGGGTGGCGTCGCGCACGCGCTCGGCCAGGTCCGCGCCGACGGTCTTCACCATCGCATCGAAATCGATGTTCTCGTCATGGTCGCCCACGGCCGCCTTGGTCGACGGGGTGAAGATCGGCTCGGGCAGCTGTTCGGCCTGGCGCAGGCCGTCGGGCAGTTCGATGCCACTGACCTTGCCGGTACGCTGATAGTCCTTCCAGCCACTGCCGATCAGGTAGCCACGGGCAATGGCTTCCACCGGCACCGGCTTGAGCTTGCGGGTCACCACCGCGCGCTTGGCGTACAGCGCCGCGTCGACGCCGTCGGGCAGCACGCTGGCCACGTCGATGCCGGTCAGGTGGTTGGGCATCAGGTGGGCGGTCTTGGCGAACCAGAAGTTGGACACCTGGCAGAGCATTTCGCCCTTGCCCGGGATCGGATCGGGAAGCACCACGTCGAAGGCCGACAGACGGTCGGTGGCGACCATCAGCAGGTAGTCCCCCGGCGGCGTGCCGGCGGGCAGCCGTTCGCGCGGAATGTCGAAAACATCACGCACCTTGCCGCGATGGCGCAAGGGCAGGCCGGGGAGATCGGATTGCAACAACGTGGTCGGCACGGGCACTCCTGGGGCTTCGTCGAGACAGCTGTCCAGGGCACCCGGAGGGCCCGCAGGGACAGCGGGCGGCCTAGTGTAAAGCGGGTTGGGGCCGCTGTGACGTAAAATGAGGTTCCTTTGTTGCCGCGGCCGACCCGACGACCATGCGCTGGTACGGAAAACTGCTCGGATTCATCGCCGGGGCCCTGCTTTTCAGGCCCAATCCGCTGTTTGGTGCCGTGGTCGGCCTGCTGATCGGGCATGCCTTCGATTCCGACTGGTTCCGGCTGAACAGGGAGAACCCCTACCGCGAGCTGGGGCTGACCTCCGAGGCCACCGATGCCGAGGTCGATCTGGCCTACCGCCGGCTGATGTCCCAGTACCATCCCGACAAGGTCGTGGGCGCCGCCCCGGAGCTGCGCCAGCAGGCCGAACGCAGGTCGCGCCAGCTCAATGCCGCCTACGACCGCATCAAGACCCTGCGCAAGCGCTGAGCGCGCGCCGCCCCCTCTCCACGTCCTGAAGGCCCCGGCCATGTCCAACTGCATCATTGCCCCGTCCATCCTGTCCGCCAACTTCGCCCGCCTCGGCGAGGAAGTGGACAACGTGCTTGCCGCCGGGGCCGACTGGGTGCATTTCGATGTGATGGACAACCATTACGTGCCGAACCTGACCATCGGCCCGATGGTCTGCCAGGCGCTGCGCAAGCACGGCGTGACCGCGCCCATCGACGTGCACCTGATGGTGGAACCGGTGGACCGCATCATCCCGGACTTCGCCGAAGCGGGTGCCACCTACATCAGCTTCCACCCCGAGGCCAGCCGCCACGTGCACCGCACGATCCAGCTGATCCGCTCGCTGGGCTGCAAGCCGGGCCTGGTGCTCAATCCGGGCACCCCGGTGGACATCCTGGACTGGGTGCTGGACGACCTGGACCTGGTGCTGCTGATGTCGGTCAACCCCGGTTTCGGCGGCCAGGCCTTCATTCCCTCGGCGCTGGACAAGCTGCGCGTGGTGCGCCAGAAGATCGATGCCAGCGGCCGCGACGTGCGCCTGGAAATCGACGGTGGGGTCAAGGCCGACAACATCGGCGCGATCGCCGCCGCCGGCGCCGACGCCTTCGTGGCCGGCTCGGCGATCTTCAACGCGCCGATCAGCTACAAGGACGTGATCGACCAGATGCGCCACAACGTAGCCAAGGCACGGGGCTGAGCATGGGTGCGCCGGCGCTGCAGATCCGCGAGGCCACCGCTGCCGATGCCGCGCTGATCCTGCGCTTCATCCGCGAACTGGCGATCTACGAGAAGGCGGAATCGTCGGTGCAGACCGACGAGGCCGGCATCGTCGCCAGCCTGTTCGGCGAGGGCGCCAAGGCCCGCGCGCTGGTCTGCGAGGCTGGTGGCGAGGCGATCGGCTACGCGGTGTACTTCTACAACTATTCCACCTGGCTGGGCCGCAACGGCATCTACCTGGAAGACCTGTACGTGAGCCCGGCCAGTCGCGGGAGTGGCGCCGGCAAGGCGCTGCTGCAGCACGTCGCACGCCTGGCCGTGGCCCAGGGCTGTGGTCGCTTCGAATGGTCGGTGCTGGACTGGAATGAGCCGGCCATCAAGTTCTATGAAGCCGCCGGTGCCAAGCCGCAGAGCGAGTGGACGGTGTACCGCCTCGAGGGCGAAGCCCTGAAGGCGTTTGCCGGAGGAGGTTGAACGCATGTGCGGCGAAGGCCATGATCGGAGCTATCAATGTTCGAGCTGTAGCCGATAGGGACAAATGCCTTGTCACGCGGATGTCGCCGTAACAGAATTGGTCCATCCAGCCCTCCAAGTACGCCCCCCTACTGATCGCGGGACGGCCGAAACGGGGGCTTTTTTTTGATCACGTTCCGCGGAGGCAAAGGCATGCCCACTGCAGTCCTCATCGACGGCGGCTACTTCATCAAGCGATTTCGGCGGATCGAGCCAGAAAATGCATACAACGCGCCCCGGGCGGCTGATCAGGCCCATCGATGGGCATTGGCGCACCTTCGTTCGCCCACGGGCGAAACAAGGAATCTGTATCGAATCTTCTTCTACGATTGCCCTCCGCTTCTCAAACGGATGCACAATCCGATATCAGGTCAGTGCGTTGACTACTCTCGTTCACCAGAAGCGCTCTTTCGACGGGAGCTGCACGAGAAACTGCGTCAGATGTGCAAGGTTGCCCTGCGACTGGGCCACTTGACCGACTTCAATACGTGGTCTGCCAGCCCCGGGGTACTTGATGATCTGCTGAAGGGACGTCGATGTTTTGCCGATCTTGCGGCCGAAGACGTCCATCCAGTGATAAGGCAGAAAGGGGTGGACATGCGAATAGGCATCGACATCTCTTCCCTCGCCCTGAAGCGGCAGGTTCGTCAGATCATTCTGATGGCCGGCGACGCCGATTTCGTGCCCGCAGCAAAGCTGGCCAGGCGCGAAGGGGTCGACTTCGTATTGGACCCCATGTGGGCCGCCATTCCGCAAGGCCTGGTCGAGCATATAGACGGGATGCGCTCGGTCTGCCCCCGGCCCCAAAAAAAAGACCGCACCCTTGCGAATGCGGCCCTGGGAATAGCGGGAGGCTGATCCTGCCTCCATCCATCTTCCCTGCTATGGACTTCCATTCTCCGGGCGCCCGGTGACCGTTTGATGACGTTCACTGCCCCTGAGCCACCGGCCTGATAGCCTGCGCCTCCCCCTCCCATGGAAGTGCGGTATGCGTGGTCCTCGCTGGCGTCTGATCCTCAATGGCAAGTCCACGGGCAACGTCGAGCTGCGCGAGGCGGTGCATGCGCTTCGCGAGCAGGGTGTGACGCTCGAGGCCAGGGTCACCTGGGAAGATGGCGACGCCGAGCGGTACGTGGCCGAGGCCATCGAGCACGGCGTGGACACCATCATCGCCGCCGGTGGCGACGGGACCCTGAGCGAAGTGGCGGAAACCCTGGCCCACCGCGACGAGGCGGCGGACGCGCTGCCAACCCTGGGACTGGTGCCGCTGGGAACGGCCAATGACTTCGCGACCGCGGCGGGCATTCCCGACGAGCCGATCCAGGCGCTGCAGATGATCCTCGCCCAGCCGGCATGCCCACTGGACCTGCTGCGGATCGACGCCGACGGTGACCTGTGGTGGTGCGCGAACGTGGCCAGCGGGGGCTTCGGCACCGAAGTGACGGTGGAGACCGACGAGGGCCTGAAGAAAGTGCTCGGCGGGCTGGCCTACCTGGTGACCGGCATCTCCCGGCTGGGCCGGATCGAGCCCATCCAGGCCCGGCTGCGCACGCCGGACTTCAGCTGGGAGGGCGGCTTCATCGCGCTGGGCATCGGCAACGGCCGCCAGGCCGGCGGTGGCCAGGTCCTGTGCCCCGAAGCGCTGGTCAATGACGGGCTGCTCGACCTCACCGTGATCCCGGAGCTGAGTGGCGAAGTCGCATCGACGCTCGGCGCATTGATCCGTGGCGGCAAGCAGGGTGCGCTGGAGCAGGTGGCCGAGCGCACCCGCGCGCCGTGGGTGGAAATCGAGGCCGACGAGCCGATGACCCTCAACCTGGACGGCGAACCGGTCCGCGCGCGCCGCTTCCGCATCGACTGCGTCGCAGCACGCGTGCGCATGCACCTGCCGCTCGACAGCGCGCTCCTGCAGTAGCCGTTGCCGCATCACTCGCCGTAGAGCCGGGCTCTGCCCGGCTGCTCTGGCCCTATGCAACTGCGTCACAGCAGCGGAACATCCTCTTCCCGTGACGGGAACTTGAACGCCTCACGCTTCTTGCGGATGTGTTCAGGCATCGGCGGGCGCGGAATGCTGCGCGCGATCAGCCATTGCTGACATTTCTTCTGCCACGGCAGAAGATCGGGCGTGGTGATTTCCCAATAGATGTCTTCCACCATCATCTGGCGCGCGGGACTGCTTGATCCCGACGCAGCGGGTGCAGAAAGGGTCGGGTCCGCGCCGTGCTCCAGCAGCCAGTACGCCGCGTCGAAACCACCGCGGGCGGTATACCAGCTCAACACCGTATCAGCCTTGCCCAGGTTGTTCTCGTTGACCTTCGCGCCCGCTTCCACCAACTGTTGGACGTTCTTCCATTGGTTGCCGTTGATGAACGCCTGGAACAGCAGCGATTCCCCGCCACTGCTCCGCGTGTTGGGGTCGCCGCCATGCTTCAGGAGCAGCTGCAGAAAGGCGGGATCCTCCAACCGGACGGCATATATCATGGTGTTGTTGAACTTGAAGGGTTTGCCGTCGATCTCCCGCACCTGTCGCGCATTCGGATCGGCCCCGTTGTCTAGAACTGCGCGAAGGCCGTCCAGATTGCCTGCGCGGAGCGGCCACGCCACGATGGGGATCCCATCGCGACGGCCGAACGTAGAGTCAGGATCGACCCCTTCATCTTTGATCAAGCGGCGGACGGCTTCCGCGTCACCCGTCTCGGTTGCGACGGCGAGCTGCAACGCCTTGTCGTTGAAATAGTCGCCAGCGCCATGTGAAGAAGACGCCGCGCAGCCACTGACCAGATGCAAGGCCAGAAGCGCCATTACAGCAAGTGCAATTTTCACGGCGATGGTCGTCAGAGGGCGTGGAAGTAGTCTCAACTTTGGTACTCGGAAGGATCAGGATGGCCAAAATCTTCAGAGAAGAGGGACGTCCTCTTCTTTGGTTGGGAACCCAAAGGCTTCACGCTTCTTGCGGATGTTCTCAGGCATCGGTGGACGCGGGATGTTTCGTGCGATCAGCCAATGCTGACACCTCTTCTGCCACGGAAGCAGGTCGGGTGTTGTGATTTCCCAGTAGATGTCTTCGACCATCTTCCGCCTGGCGGTGCCATCCGATCTACTGGCCGCCTGCTTCGTAATCGTGGGATCCGCGCCATGCTCAAGCAGCCAGTAGGCCGAATCGAATCCCCCTCGTCTTGTGTACCAGCTCAGAACCGTGTCATCGCCCATGCTCAGGCTGGATTCGTTGATGTTCGCGCCGTTCTCAATCAGCGTCTGGATGTTCTTCCACTGGTTCCCACTAAGGAATGCCTGAAGCAGGAGAGTCTCATTGTTGATGTTGCGCGTGTTCGGGTCGCCGCCATGTTTGAGCAGAAGCTCAAGGTAGCTTGGATCGTCCATTTTGGCTGCGTAGACCATCGCATTGTTGAAGTAAATCATCTCTCCATTCATGTGCTTGGACTCACGCACATTAGGATCAGCGCCAGCCTCAAGCAGCGCCCTTAGTCCCGCCAGGCTGCGGGCGCGTAGTGGCCACGCAATCAGTGGTATGCCATCGCGGCGTGCAAAGGAAGAGTCGGGATCTACGCCTTCATCTTTGATCAAGTGGCGGATGGTCTCCGCGTCCCCAGTCTCGGTCGCGACGGCAAGCTGCAACGCTTTGCCGTTGAAATATTCGCCAGCGCCATGTGAAGACGACGCCGCGCAGCCACTGACCATGAGCAAAGTAAGTAGCGCCATGGCGGCGAGCGCATTTTTCCTGAAAACGGTGGTTGCAGGGGGCGAAACTAGTCTCAATTCTCGTCCTCGAAAGGGGGCAGGATGGGCAAGTCTTTAGAGAAGAGGCACGTCTTCTTCTTTGGTTGGGAACCCAAACGCTTCACGCTTCTGCCGGATGCCATCCGGCATGGGCGGCCGTGGAATATCCCGAGCGACCAGCCACTGCTGGCACTTCTTCTGCCAGGGCAGGAGATCTGGCGTGGTCACACCCCAATAGATGTGCTCCGCCATGATCATTCGATTGGGCTTGCCCGACGTTTCAGGCGGGGTGAGCATGATCGTCGGATCCGCACCATGCTCCACCAACCAGTACGCATGTTCAAAGGCGCCGCGAGTGGTATACCAGCTCAGCACTGCATCGGCGCTCCCCCGATTTGCCTGATTGATGTTCGCACCATTCTCGACCAGTAGTTTGACGTTCTTCCACCGGTTGCCAGAGATGAAGGCCTGGAACAACAAGGTCTCGTTGGCAGAGTTGCGAGTGTTGGCATCCCCGCCATGCTTGAGAAGACGCTCAAGGAAGCGTGGATCGTCCATCTTGGCGGCGTAGACCATCGCGTTGTTGAAGCGGAGTTCGCGACCCTCCACTTGCTTCACCTCGCGCGCATTCGGGTCGGCGCCGTTTTCCAGAAGTGCGCGCAGTCCCTCCAGGTTCCCTGCGCGCAGGGGCCATGCGACCAAGGGAATACCGTCGCGCTTGGCGAAGATACTGTCGGGGTCGACCCCTTCATCTTTGATCAGTCGGCGAATGGTTTGCATGTCGCCGGTTTCGGTCGCGATAGCCAACTCCAATGCCTTCCCATCGAAGTAGTCATCGGCGCCATGCGAAGAAGCTGCCGTGCAGCCGCTGAACACAAAAAAGCATCAGCCATGCGGTTACCGCCAGCGCGGCCTGCACTACATGAGTCGCTTCAACATTTGGCAAGCCTTTCAACGCCGGTGCTCCGAGGATTCAGGATAGATGCCTTGTCAGAGAAGGGGGACATCCTCTTCTCTCGTGGGGAACCCAAAGGCTTCACGCTTCTTGCGGATGTGCTCAGGCATCGGTGGGCGCGGGATGTTTCGTGCGACCAGCCATTCCTGGCACTTCTTCTGCCAAGCCAGAAGTTCGGGCGTGGTGACGCCCCAGTAAATCTCCTCAACCATCATCTGTCGCGATGGAAGGTTGGATCCAGCGGGCGGGCGCGACGGAATGGTCGGGTCTGCGCCATGCTCCAGCAGCCAATAGGCAGAATCAAATCCACCCCGGCTGGTGTACCAACTCAGAACCGTGTCATCTCCCTTGCTGAGGTTGGACTCGTTGATGTTCGCGCCATGCTCCAGCAACGTCTGGATGTTCTTCCATTGATTGCCGCTGAGGAGCGCCTGCAACATCAGCGTTTCATTGGCAGAATTGCGCGTATTTGGATCTCCACCATGTTGCAGGAGCAACTCCAGGAATCGCGGGTCTTCCATTTTCGCGGCGTAGACCATCGCGTTGTTGAAGTGAATCTCCCTGCCGTTCATCTGTTTCACTTCGCGCGCATTCGGATCGGCCCCGTTGTCCAGAAGTGCGCGAAGGCCTTCCAGATTGCCTGCGCGGAGCGGCCACGCCACGATGGGGATCCCATCGCGACGCCCGAACGTAGAGTCGGGATCGACCCCCGCATCCTTGATCAAGCGGCGGACGGCGTCCGCGTCCCCCGTCTCGGTAGCAACGGCGAGCTGCAACGCCTTGCCGTCGAAATAGTCGCCAGCGCCATATGAAGACGATGCCGCGCAGCCACTGACAAGAAGCATAGTCAGAAATGCGATAGCAGCGGATGCAATCTTCGCGGCATGGAATGCTTCAGGAGCGGGAAGTATTCTCAACTCTGAGGCTCGGAGAGGTTAGGGAGGGGCGCATTCTTAAAGAAGCGGAACATCCTCTTCTCTCGTTGGGAAGCCAAAAGCTTCGCGCTTCTGCCTGATTCCGTCTGGCATTGGCGGACGCGGGATGTTGCGCTCGATCAGCCACTGCTGGCACTTCTTCTGCCACGGCAGAAGATCCGGAGTGGTGATGCCCCAGTAGATGTGTTCCGCAACGAACATGCGGTCCGGCTCGCCGATTGATGACTTGAGCATCACGCTCGGGTCCGCGCCGTGCTCGAGAAGCCAGTAAACGTGTTCGAAGGCGCCACGTCCGCTGTACCAGCTGACAGGGGTATCGGAAGGGCCGAGGCTGGGCTCATTCACGTCCGCGCCGCCCTCGACCAAGTGCTTAACGTTGCTCCACTGGTTGCCGCTGATGAATGCCTGGTAGAGCAATGTTTCGTTGTTGGAGTTGCGCGTGTTGGGGTCGCCACCATGCTTCAGGAGCAATGCGAGAAAGCGCGGGTCGTCCATCTTGGCGGCGTAGACCATGGCATTGTTGAAGTGGACCACCTCACCGTTCATCTGCTTCACCAGCCGCGCATTGGGGTCTGCGCCGTTTTCCAACATGGCGCGCAAGCCATCTAGGTTCTTGGCCCGCAAGGGCCACGCCAGCAGTGGAACGCCATCGCGGCTGGAAAATGACTTGTCGGGTTCAACACCGTCGTCCTTGATGAGCCGCCGAATGGCATCTACATCGCCGTCTTCGCTGGCGATCGCCAGCTTCAACTCGCTTCCCGAGAAATACTGGTCTGCACCATGTGCGGACGTCGCGGCGCACCCACTGAGCGCAAAAAGTGTGAGCCATGCCGCACTTAGAAGGGTTTTTGTCATCAAGTTGTGAAGGCCCGCGCGCATGATCATCCTGATGTTGAGCCCCTGAAGGGGTGACATTAGCAAAACGTTCTGTTATTCGATAACCAGCGCGGCTCGGGGGAACGCGCGCCTTCACCGTGCAATGGAGCTTGCCATGAGTGGTCCCGATACTGAAACGCGCGCCCGCGCCATCCACGAACAGAGTCGTCTTGTCGAGCAGCTGCGTGAAAGCGGCAACGATAGCGAAGCGGATCGTCTGCAGGAAACCTACCATGCGAGCGAGATGGCCGGTCTTGCCGCCGATGTTTATCAATCAGCCAAGGGTGATGGCAAACCACCTGTCGGTTGGATCCGCGCCAGTGCTGATCCGGAGGCCCTTCGAGCCGCTGGCATCAATATGACGGATGAAGAAGTTCGCAATCATCTCAGCCCCACGCAGTCTGGGTTCCGCGCAGAGATTTACATTCCTGACAAGGGCGTATTGGGTGAGGGGGCCAAGCCGGTCGTCGTATTCAAAGGCTCGACAGGCGAAATCATCGATCCTTCCGTTCCGAGTGGTCGGCGCGAATCTGGCGGCGAGGACTTCCTCAACAATGGCCAGCAGGGTATTGGCATGCGTAGCGATTACTACGATCGCGCGATGACGCTGGCGGTACGCCTGCAAGACCGGGTCGGCAACAACTTCGAAATCGCCGGCCATTCCCTCGGCGGCGGCATGGCCTCCGCCGCCTCCGCCGTCACCGGAGCCCGTGCCACTACCTTCAACGCGGCTGGCCTGCACCCCGACACGCCCGTGCGTTTCGCCAAAGAAAACGGTCTGCCGACCTTCAATCCGCAGCAGACGGTGCACACCTACCAGGCCGCTGGCGAGGTGTTGAATGATGTACAGAACGGCATGCAGAAGCTCAGCGACGAACAGCGCCGGGGCTACGGTGTGCTCGCCAATGAAATGGGCATGCTGCTGAAAGAGCCGGCCATGCAGAAGCTGGTCGGCGACAAGCTTCGCGAGATGATGCCGGCGGGGGCGCAGACCTCGGCCGCGCAGTTCGTCGAACAGCTGGCAACCAAGCCTGGGCAGGAGGCGCTGCGGAACATCCCCGTGGCGGCGGGCAAGCTTGAGTTGTTGCTTGACTCCAAGATGGTCGACAAAAGTGACAAGGACGCCAGCATCGTCGACCGCCCGAACGTGGCGGCACCCAGCCAGGTGGCCGAGCTTGCGGGCCCGCTGTCACACGCGCTGCATGCCACTGGCTACGGTATGCGCGGTGGCCGCATCATCGGCGAGCAGGTCGAGCGGGTCGGCGCAGCTGGCGCGCACGTGCTGGACAAGGCAGGCGATGGTGCCGAGGTCGTGCTCAAGACCCAGGGTATGGCGATTGGCCAAGTGGTGAACTTCGGTTCTGCCACCCTGCAGGTCGGCACCAAAGCCGGCACCACTGTGATCGCGTCCGGACGCGAGCTGACCGGCGGCATCGAAGCCACCCTGCATCGGGCCGAATCGCAGGCGCGCTCGGGTGGCATGTCGGCACTGTCATGGATTACCGACAAGGTCGGCTTGGACAGCGTGTCCGAGCGTCTGGCCAAGGAAGCCGAGCGCACCCGCCACGACGGCGAACACCGGGCACAAAGCGCCACCCGCCACGCGCAGTCCGACGCAGACGGCATCCGTGCGGTGGGCGACCGCAGTGCCGCCGCCATTGGCCAGAATGGTCAGTGGGTGGCGGGCAAGCTGCAGAACGGGTTCGCCACCGCCGGCGCCTATGTGGACAGCGGTTACGATCTGGCTGCGTCCCATGTGAAAGGCATCAGCTCGCACGCTCCGGCCGTCTTCGCTACGGTGGGCGGAGCAGGGGCAGGTCTCACCACGGCCGCGGCTACCCACGTGCCGGCGGGGCCGCCACCGCTGGCGCTGCACAACCTCTCAAACCTCGCCAGGTCTGCGCGGGTGATCGAGGGGCTCAGCCCTTCCTTTGGCGAGGCGGCAGCGCGCCACGGCATGACCGATACCGTCATTCCCAGCCTGGATGCCGAGCTCATCAAACAGGAAGCGCAGGCCCGCGCGCTGCTGGAACAGCACGAACGCATCCAGCACCCGACGGAGAAGCACGCGGCCATCGCCGCCGAGCCGTCCACGCTGGTGGTCGGCATCAACGATCCGGACCACAGGCAGTACCACATGTTCCAAGGCGCCCAAGCCGGGGTGCACGGCATCGATGCCGCCCACAACCGCGTGCCCGACCTGCAGAGTGACCAGCTGGCCGGTGCGCTGGCGGCGAAGGCCACGCAGGAGGGTCTGGAACGCATCGAGCGGGTCGTGCTCAGCGAGGACCGCACCCGCGTGTTCGCGGTGGATACCCAGGACCTCACCTCCGTGCACCGCCACCTGGCCCAGGTGGACGTGGTGGCCGGGCGCCAGCAGCCGCTCAGCGTGAGCACCGAGCAGGTGGCCGAGGTCAACCGGCAGCAGGAACGCGCCGCTGCTGCTCCGGCGCTGGTGGCCGACCTGGGGGCCGAGCAGCAGCGCGAGCAGGAGCAGCAGGCCGCGCGCCGGATGGGATGAGGCGGGGCAGCTGGGGACCGGCGGGGACGACGGGACCGCCGGGGGCTGGAACAGCTGGAACAGCTGGAACAGCTGGAACAGCTGGTACCAGGGTAGCGCCGACTGTTAGTC